>JBJTAA010000321.1:0-10359 GCA_046090525.1 Planctomycetota bacterium | reverse complement strand
CGAGCCGCGTCACCCACGAGCTTGCGGCCAAGCCGTTACCGGCGCACGGCGCCCGCGCGGGAGTAGATCGACGAGCGGGCGGCGCTCGTGGCCACCGGCCCCGAGTCGGCGGCGGGATTCCAGGATACGGGTCGCGGATCCGGGCTCTGGCCGCGGGCTGTGGGAGTCCAGACCGCCGGCGATGCGGCAGGAGCGGCGGCCGCCAGCGCGGCTGGCGGGGCCGGGCAACCCTCCTTCACCCAGTCGAGCCAGATGTGCTGGAGTTTGGCGATGTCGTTGACGCCGTAGTGCCGCTCGAGGGCGCCCGCCCAGTCGTCGCGGGCCAGGCCGTCGCCCACGAAGGCGACGTACTTGTGGCGGCCGCCCCGCTCGATCAGGAAGCGGGCCAGCGAATAGCCCTGCGAGTAGAGCGGCAGGACGTCGGCGGGATATTCCCGCATCGCGAACATCTCGGGAAAGGCGATGCCCCGGCCGGTCGTCAGGAACTCGATCAGCATCTTGTGCTGCCGGGCCCGCTCCACCGGGTGCTCGACCGTCGTGCAGGCGCCCTCGTCGGCCCACCGCGGCAGCGGTCGGCGGAAGTAGCTGGCGAAGATGGTGTGGGTGATCTCGTGGGGCAGCACGGAGTCGAGGATCCGCTCCTCGCTCCCCTGGATGGTCATCGTCCAGTTGAAGACCTCGCCCCGGTCGAACACGAAGCTCGTCGCGCCCCCGGCGCCGAGGTTGGGGGCCACCTGGGCGGTGATCGGGCAGGGGCGGCTCCAGCGGGGCAGCGGGCTGCCCGTCCACTCGACGGCCAGCGTGTGGCGGTATTGCTCGGCGGCCTCGCCGATCTTCTGGGCGAGGTCGGGCGTGGGTGCCTCCACCACGAAGTTCGCCGTCCGGTAGCCGGCCGCCTCGGCTCCGCCGCCGCACGCCAAGAGCGTGAGCAGGGCCAGGCCCGCCAGCCGAACCGCCGTGATTCCCGATTCCGTGAGCCGTGCGCGAACCGCCATGCCGTGACTGCCTCCGTGCCGCTCGCGGGCGGTTGGGGCGGGACTCCTTCCCGCCCGACACCCGGCGGAGAAGCGTTCCTCCGGGGGGAGTCCGCTCCGCCGCGGACTGCCATCCACGAGCGGGGCGGACGGTAGCGGCGGCCCAGAGGCCCGGCCAGACCGTTTTCGCCTTGCCAGGTCCGCCCCGTTTTCCAGCCCGGGGCCGGTGCGTCACTCGGGAGCGAACGTGAGCGTGGAGTCGCTGCCGCCGAGCGGGCGTTCGTCGTCGGCCGCACCAGGCCCCGACATCCGCCAGGGAGCGGTCGCGATCCACGCGCCGACCGCGAGCATCAGCAGCCCGGGCAGCACCGGGCCGATCGCGACAAGCCACACGATGCCGCAGGCCAGCCACCACCAGCGGCGTACGATCCCGGCCACCCAGGTGGCCGCCTCGGGAAACCGCCGGGCGATCCGCCAGCAGGCGATGACCGCGGCCAGAATCACGGTCGTCACCAGCCCCCGGGCGGGCACGGGGCTGCCCGCGGCGCTCACGGCGCGGAAGGTCACGCTGCCGTCGTCACCCGGCGCGACGAGCGTCCGCTCGGGGTCGGCCGCGGTCGGGCCGCGCCAGGCTTCGTACCACACCCGCTCGCCGGCCGGCTCACCGCCGGCCCGCCGCGACGCGGCGAAGGCGTCGAGCTGCTCGCGAGGCCCGAGGGGGGTGCCGCGGACCGCCCTGCGGAAGGCCTGGTCGAGGATGTCGAGCCGCTCGGCCCGTGCGGCGGCGAATGATTCCGGATCAAGGACGCGGGCCGGCGCGGAGACCCGCACCGAGAACCCCGCCGGCGTGGCCAGCGACCAGAGCACCGGTCCGGGCGGCAGATCGGCCAAGCGCGGCGGCTCGAGCCGGATCGCCTCGCCGTCGGCGAGTCGTCCGCCGAGCGTGCCGGCGATCACCGCGACGAGGGATCGGGGCCAGGTGGCGTCGTGCAGCCGCAGCTCCCAGGTGGCGGCGTCGATGGGCGTGGCCATCGCGTCCCGGCCGTCGATGCGGACGTCGAACAGCCGCAGCCCCGGGGGCAGGACAAGGCGCACCACGGGCTCGGCCGTGATCAGGTCGAACCGCGCGATCCCCCATGCGCGGCCTTGGCCGTCGATCGCCAGGTCGACGGTGGTCGACACGCTCGCGGGGCCGCCGGGCGCGCCTTCGCCGGCAGGGCTCGCCGTTGCGTCGCTGGCGTCGGGCGGCGGAGGATCGCGGGCCAGCAGGTACGCCGGTGCCGGCTCGACGGGCCCCAGTTCGATGCGCTCGACGGCGACGGCCCCACCCGCCGCGGACGATTCAAGCCGCACACCCATGCCCGCCGCCGCCCGGCAGGTCACCTCGAGCGGCAGGTCGTCGGTGGCGATCCGGGCGATCGGGAGTTGGCCGCGCCGGGCCGGACGGATCGGCAGCCGCGCGTCGACCTGCATCCGGAAGCGGCCCGTCTCCGGCCGCTGCACGACGGCCACGATCCGGTCCGCCGCCTCCCGGGACCAGTTGAGGTCGATGCGGCGAGCCGCGCCTTCCTCCTCGCCCGTCGGCTCCCTGGTGAGCACGATGCCGTCGATGATGGCCGCGGGCGGCACGGTCACCGGCACCTCGAGCAGCGGTTCCACGGCCGCGTCG
This sequence comes from Planctomycetota bacterium, assembly GCA_046090525.1. Lineage (GTDB taxonomy): Bacteria > Planctomycetota > Planctomycetia > Pirellulales > UBA1268 > QWPN01. The sequence continues at coordinate 7,716 of JBJTAA010000321.1, read as the reverse complement.
ATGCGGCAGCGCAGCCGCAGGCCGACGTGGTCGTCGGCGAACTCGACGGCGAGGTCCTGGGCCACCGACGGGGGGCGGTCGCGGCGGCGGACGACGACCCGCGGTCGCGACTCGGCGGCGGCCGCGTCCGTCGCGGGACTGAGCGCGTCGGACCGCCACATCGCCGTCGCCGTGACGGCATCCTCGTCCCGCGGCCGCACCAGCGAAATGCCGGCCGGCAACTCGGGCGCGACCTCGAGGTCGCCCGCGGGCCTGAGCCGCACCGTGCGGACGTCGGTCTCGACGTCCGTGAGCCACGCCCAGGGCACGTCGAAGATGCCGACGGGATCGGCGAGGGGCCGACGGAACTCGACCACGACCCTGCGCTGCCCCGCCCGCGGCTCGGGAATCTCGATCACGTAGCGTCCGTCGCCGAGCGGCCGCGGGATCGCGGCCGGATTCGCCGGCGCGACCGGCTCGAGGGTGGCGTCGGTTCGCAGCGTCAGTGACCGCACGATCTGGCGCTCGGCGCCCACGTCGAAGGCGGCCGTCAGCCGGCAGCCGTCGCCATCCCAGGCAAGGTCGTTGAAGCTCACCGCGGCGCGCACGACCGGAGGACAGGTGGCCCGCGGATCGGCCGGCCGCACCAGTCGCACCCGTGCGGCGGCCGAGATGTCGAACGCGCCCTCGGCGGCCACGATCGGCAGCCAGGGCCCGGTGCCGCGGGCCGCGTCGCACTCCCAGATCCCCGCGGCCCCTTCCCCGAGCCTGAGCCGCGCCTGCGGGGCGGGGGGCAGCGCGACATCCGCCACCAACAGGTCGCCCAGTTGTCGGACGGCGGGGACCAGTTCGAGATCGAGGCTGCAGCGGCCGCCCGCCGTGGCGGAGATCGTCGCCACCCGGCCCTCGCCGGCGAGCGACACCGCGAGTCCCGCGGGAGCCCGCGCAGGCAACCGCCACGCGGCGGCGGTCATCCCCTGGTCGAGCACGAGTTGTCCACCGCGGTCGGTATCGAGCGTGAGCCCCACGCGCCAGACGCCCCCGTCCGCATCCACGCGAATGCCGGTCTCGAGCACCCGCACGGACGGCGGTCCCGCAGCGGCCGCCGCGGCAGACAGACGGCGGAAGAGCTGCTCGGGTACGAGCGCCGTGCCGCCATCGTCATCGGGCGTGACGTACACCCGCAGCGGCACGGGATCGGCCGCTGTCGCGGTGCCCGTGATCGCGAAGAGCCAGATCGTGACCACGGAGGCTGCGGTGCGCCGGCCGGGCGGCGACCGCCAGCCTGCGGCCCACGTGCCGACGATCGCGCCCCAGAGGGCCGCGCGGGCCGGAGTATCCCAGGGGCTCGCGCACCACAGCGCGGCACCCGCGGCCGCGCCGCAGGCCGCGATCGCCGCCGGGCCGCTCCAGCGGGCCAACCAGAGCGTGGCCAGGGCGGCGCCGCACCCGGCCAGGACGGCCAGCGAAACGACCAACCGCCGGCGGATCACGACCGGCGTCGTCCCGCCACCACCGCCGTCGGGCAGCGGCACCGCCTGGAAGCCCTGGCGCACGCCCGTGCCAGCCGCGCTGGGAAAGACCGTGGCCGCGAACAGCCGGCTGATCCAATCGGGCTGGTCTGTGACGAGCGCGGGCGTCGCGAGCACGAGCCCCGGCGGCAGCATCAGCGTCGTCGTGGGATCGAGCACCGGCATGTCGATCCTGCAGGTGACGTCGCCGACTCGCCACCATCCGAGCCGCCCGGAGCGGCTTCCCGATCCGCGGACGACGAGCTGCACGCGGCCGCTCTCCCGCGGCAGCGGCACGCTGAGGCCGAGCAGGTCGGGGCCGATCGCCGTCGCGGCCAGCGTCTCGCCGCCCACGGTGATGCCCTCCACCCGCAGTCCTTCGGGGAGCGTGATCGTGGCCGACTCGCGCCCGTGATTCTCGATGTCGAAGACGGCCTCCCACTCGAGCCCGCCCGACTCGAAGCACCAGCAGGTCGTCGACTGCCGCCAGGCCCAGGCCCGCGCCGCCGCCGGCGCGCCCGAGACTTCGGCGGCCGCCGTGCCGGCCACGAGCGACCGGGGTGGCCCGTAGGCGAGCGTGACGACTCCCGGGTCGCCGTCGGCCGCAGGGGGCAGTTCGCGGAGTTGATGATTGACGACGGTCGGCCGGCGGCCCGGCTCACCGCGGAGGGTCACGATGCCGCCCGGCCGTTCCGCCGCCTCCACCCACGCCAGTGGCACCGTCACGGCGTTCTCGAGCGGCACCGTCCGGCCGGCGAGAAAGGTCACCGCCTCGGTCGTGGCCGGCCGCAGTTCCACCAGCCACGACTCGGCCACGGCCGCCTCCGACCGCAACTCGCCGCGGGTGGAGTCGCCCGGATCGAGCGGCTGCGCCGAGAGGCTCCCGCCGTCGGCCGCCGCGAGCGTCCACTCGAGCCCCGGCCCCATCGGCTCGGAGAAATGCACCACGACCGCATCGAGTTCTCCCGACACCGGCCGACAGGTGAACGTGAAGGTCTCGGCGAGCCGGTCGTCGCGTGCCAGGAGGTCGACCGCCACGTCGGCCTCGACCGGCGGCCGCCGCCGCACGAGCCGCGCCCGCGTCGCCGGCGCCCGCTCCCCGGCGCGGATCCGGGCGCGCGGGGTCGTCGGGCCGGCCAGGGTCGCGAGCCGCTCGGGCAGGGGCTCGAGGCCGAGCCCGCCGCCGGCCGCCTCGAGCACGGCGGTGGGCCCGAGTTGAAACTCGAGCACCGCCGTCTCACCGGGAAACCGCACCATGTCGATGTCGTCGCTGGAGAACTCCGCGCCCAGCGGCAGGCCGGCGCGATGGCCGGTGATCCGCAGGCCGAGGCTGCGGCGGGGCGTGGCTGCCGACGGCAGACCGATCCGCAGTTCGCTCCCCCGGGGCGACCGCGTTACGCGCCACTCGGGCGGCGGGCCGGCGAGCGGCGTCGCCTCGGCTCCCTGCCGTCCCGCAGTCCAGTCGACGGCTTCCACCGAGTCGATGAACCAGCCCGGGGCGACGTCGGCCGTGAGGCCGAACATCTGCCCGGCGACCACGCGGATGTCGACGGCCGCGCGGGCGAGCACTGTTCCCGGCGAGATATCCACCACGGTCAGGCGGGCCGTGTCGAGGCTCGCCTCGCGAGGCCCGATGGCCACGCGCGCCTCCGCAGCGGGCGACTCGTGCTCCAGAAACACCAGTGCCGGCTCGATGCCGGCGTTCGCAGGGCCCGGCTCCACCACGGGCACGGGCCACTGCTCGGCCAGGTTCGGCGGCAGCACCCGGCAGTCGTCGAGCCGCACCTGCCGCACCGCCAACGAGGGATCGACCGAGAGCCGCGTGTTGCATCCTCCCCAGCGGGCGGCGACTGGCTGGAGCACGGGCAGGGCGGCGAGTTCCGCCGTCGGCGTCGGCACGACCCAGCTGACGAGGATCGGCCGGGTCGACCCTGCCAGGCGCGCGGGCACGTCGATCGTCAGACGCTGCTTCGCGATGCGATACCGCACCGGGGGATCCTCCGGGGCCGTGATGACGGACGTGACCCGAATGCCCGGCGCCGCGACCAGTTCGAGCGTGTCGGCCGTCCACCACGCCGCCGGCTCGAGCCGCGTCACGATCTGGGCCTGGCGGCCGCTGACGGTGACGCCGTTCCACGCCCTCACCGGCGGCGGCCCGCGGCGCTGGTCCTGGATCACGAGCGCCAGGTCGCCGCCGTGGCCGACCGGCCCGCGGACGATCCGCCACCGGTCCCCGTCCGATGGCGGCGCTTCGACGAGCGTCACCGCGGCGTCCGCGCCGGTCACCAGGGGTCGCGCGCCGTCGGGCAGCCGCAGCTCGACGGTCGTGACGAGCGCCGGCACGAGCGGCAGGCGCACGATCGGCACGACGCCCGACCGCGGGAGCCGGATCTCGCAGCTGTAGGTGCCCGGCCCCGTCGTGCGCACAGCCGCGCTGCCATCCGCGAGGCAGAACACCGGCGCCTCGCCCGTGCCATCCGCGGTGCGAACCGTGCAGCGGCCGGCCGTCAGCCGGCCCAGCGTCACCTGGCCGTCGGGCCAGGCCGCTGTCTCGCCCAGTCGAAACTCCACCGTGCCCGCCAGATCGCCCGCGGGCTCGACCGCCAGCTCGTAGCGGGCCTCCACCGCCCCGCCCTGCCGCACGCGTTGGCCTGCCGGCCCGAGTCGGGCGACGGCATCCTCGAACGCGGCCAGCGGCATCGGCACGTAGCGGCCGTCCGTGAGCGGCACCTCGGGCAACGCCTCGCGCGGCACGTTGACCCGCACGAACGGCAGGCCGCCGACATCCTCCGCCCGCCCGCCGGCTGCGGCCGCGACGAGCGACAACGCGATGATCAGCCGCGCGGCGACGGCGGGCCGGATGCCGTTCATGACGCATCCCTTCCGACCACCTGCGAACCTCGTTCCACCGAAGATCCCACGATCAGCGACACCGTCGGCGAGGCCGCGCGGGTCAGGGAGCTCGCCGGTCCCGAGACCGGCGGGGAGCGACGTCGCCGCGTGGGCCGGCCGAACCACGTGAGCCCGGCGGCAAGAGCCGCCAGCGCGACGCCGGGCGCCGCAGCCTGTGCGGCGAGCGGCACCGTGTCGGGAAGCGCGGCGGCCAGGAGCGTGCCACAGGCCAGCATCCCGAGCACGGCCCGCGGGCTTCGCCAGGCCGGTTTCTCCACCATGCCCAGCCCCACCGCCAGCGCGAGACCGGAGGCGACGAGCACGACCGCCCACGTCGGCACGACCCAGGCCGCGGCGGTGCCGGGCGCCCCGATGCCCGCATAGACGGAGCGGTGAGCCTCGGGCGCCCAGGCCGGCGCGGCGACGGTCACGGCGGGTCGGCCGAGCGTCTGGGCGACCCAGTCGGCGAGTTCGCCCGACGACACCGTGGCCTCGCGCGTCCAGCCGAAGCCCTGCCACGCCCAGCGCTGCTGGCCCGTCCAGCGGGCGGGCACGCCGCAGAGATGATCGCCGGGCAGCACGGCCACCTCCCACGAGAACCGCCGCTGGAGCACGTCCGGGTCGAACGCCGGCGGATCGAGCGGCAACGGCCAGGGCAGGCCCAGCCCCGCGAACGTGCCTCCCCAGGGCGCGGTCGTGCGGATTTCGAGCAGCCGACCGCCCGGGCCGGGAGGCGTCATGTCGATCGCGATGCGACCCTCGCCGCGTGCCTGGACGGAGACGGGCGAGCCGTCGAGCCGTGCTTCGACACTGGCGGCGGCCGCCACCGGCAGCTGGAGTTCGAGCTGTGGTTCGGCCGGCACGACCACGTAGGTCGCGGTGTCCTCGCGGGTGTCGGGAAAGAGCCGCGTCCGCAGCCAGGCCGCCTCGATCACGGTGACCCCCACGGCCTCCCGCGTGCGGGCCGAGATCGCCAGCGGCAGCACCTGCCGCGGCTGTGACGTCGACCACGTGCGGCCGGCCGAGGGCTGACCGGAGACATCGCGGCGCCACGACTCGCCCCGCGGCATGATCGTCAGCGACTGAGACTCCTCGATCGCCACCGACTGCCGGATGGCGCCGCTCGCCACCGGTACGGGCAGCGGCAGATCGACCGCGGCGGTCGCCTCGGCGGGGATCGCAGGGGTGGGCAAGCGGTAGGCGACGGTCACCTCGCCCCGGCCGAGGAGCGGCTTGGGCAGCAGGGCCCGCACCAGGACGAGCGGGCGGCCGACCGAGTCGGTCTCGGTGGTGGCCACGATGTCGAGCGCCTCGAGCAGTTCGGTGCCCTGGCGGATTTCCAGGGTGCCCGTGTCGAGCACCTCCTGCGCCATCGACAGTTCGAGGAACTCGAGCGGCACGTGCAGCACGTCGAGCCGGATCGTCTCGGCCACCTCGATCTGGCGCTCATCGGCGGCGATCCGCCCCGTCAGCACCGCCTCGATCCGTCGGGGCAGAAAGCGGCGGGTGGCCGCGAAGGAGCCCTCGGGCGCATCGAGCCGGTAGGCCAGCGCGATCGCGGCGTCGGTGGCAGGCAGCGACGAGGACGTCTGCCGCACGAGACCGGAAATGCCGGCCGAGTCGGGGAGCAGTTCGATGTCGGTCGCGCTCGAGACCACCACGGCCGCCGGCCCCACGAGGTCGGCCTTGGGCGCGGGCAGCCGCCAGGCGAGCCGGTCGGCGTCCGGATCCACCTCGAGTGCCGCGTCGATCTCGACCACCGCGTCGCCGGCCAGCGGCTGGAGAAAAGGGATCGTGATCCGCCCCCCCTCGCTGCGCACGCCGGCCGCATCGACCACGCCCGCGGGACCGACATCCCCGAGAATCCAGGCCGGGTCGAGCGCCAGGGAGATGCCGCCGACCGGTGCGCCGCGCACGGCCACCCGGAGCCGCGCCTCGAGCGCGACCCGGGATGTCGCGACGTCGTACCGGTATTCGGGCTCCACGACCACCCGGCTCCTCCGCGGCCGTATCACCAGCGGCAGCGACGCGGGCTGCGCGTCGTAGGCGAAGGCGGCGACGAGCCCCGGCTCCCGCTCGGTGGCCGGCGCGTCGACGCGGCGGATGCCGGCCATGTCCTCCCAGGTCACCTGCCACTCGCCGTCGATGAACAGGCTCATGCGGCCGCGCTGCAGCCACGGCTCGACGTCCGCCACCGCGAAGCCGAGCGGATCGACCGCGGCCGTGCCATTGGGATCGACCGGCCGCTCGCACTCCAGTTCGAGCATGGCGCTCCCGTCACCGGCGGGCTCGACCGCGACGGTGACGGTCTCGTCCCGGGCGGCCGTGGTGGCGTCGACGAGCGCGCCATCACCCCCTACCCGCCGCAACCGCGCCTGCTTCGGCAGCGTGATCCGGAGCTGCCGCATTCCGGGAGCGAGGTTGGTGAGCGCGAGTTCGGCCGAGATCAGCGCCGTGCGACCGTCGATCCGCACGACGCTCTGGCAGTCGGCCTCCGTCGCCCGCTCGGCGGCCGGCAGGCTGCCCGCCTCCTCGAGGCGGATGCCGACGTCGCCCGCCAAGCCCGTGACGATCACCAGCCGCCCCCCGTCCGCGGCGGCCGTCTCGACGCGTCCCGCGGCCGGCGGCCGCAGCTCGACGCGCGGCTCGTCCTTGTCCGTTCGCAGTTCCACCCGCGAGGCGACCGCCACCGGCATGCGCAGCGCGAACGACTCGCGCGACTCGCCGGCCACGACGGGCAGGCTGCCGGCCAGGGTGACGACGTGCTGCAGGTCGTCTCCGGCGTCGCGCGGCGGTTCGAACCAGGCGCGGTAACCGCCGCCATCGGGATCGGCATCGACGAGCATGCGTCCCGGGCCATCGTGCTGCGGTGGCCCCGCGAGCAGGACCTGCCCGAGGCCAAGCGGCACCATGGCCCAGCCGCCCCGTGACTGCCGCACGCGCAGGGTCACCTGCACGGGGCAGGACGCGGTCCCGGCGGCGAGTGCGCGGGCGTCGATCGCGACCACGGCGCTTTCGATGATCGCCGCGGGCGGGGCGGCGGGCCCGCCCAGCCCCTCCTTGATGCGGAACATCTCCAGGAAGTCGCGATAGCGAAACCCGGGCACAGGCACGAGCCGGCCCGATTCGTCTTGCAGGTAATAAAGTTCGGGCGAAAGCTCGCTCACGACCGGTGCCGGGCCGGGAGCCGGCATTGGCGCCGGGTCGGGAACCGCAGCGGCGGTCGACGGCTCGGGGGGCAGCCCTGCAGTTGGCGGCGTGGCTGCTTCCTGCCCGCGAGCGGCGGCCTCGAACGCGACCGGCAGACAGAGGGCCAGGAGGGTGACGAGCGTTC
>JBJTAA010000320.1:0-10943 GCA_046090525.1 Planctomycetota bacterium | reverse complement strand
CCACGTGAACTGCTCGCCCCAGGCCAGGTTCACGCTGCCCAGGCCGACGTTGGCGGCCACGCTGGCGGTCGCCAACAGGAAGAACACGGCGAACAGGCCGGCGCAATACCAGAGGTTGAGCTGGAAGACTTCCCGCCTGGCCCGCCCGGACTGCTGCGCGAACGACATCAGCTTGAGGCCGAGCACCGGCAGGACGCCGGGCATGAGGTTGAGGATCAGCCCGCCGGCCAGGCCCATCAGGAGCGCGACGGGCAGTGACAGGCCGGCGGCCGGTGCGGGCGGCGTCTCGCCGACCGCGGCCGGCGCGAGGGCGGCGGCCTTCTCGGTGGCGGTGGCGACGGGCGCGGAGGCGGCCACCAGTTCGAGCCTGGCCGGCGACTTGGCCGCCGCTCCGTATTTCGCGTCGCTGAACTCGAGGAACCCCGGCTCCCCGTCCGCCGGCGGATCGACGGCCAGCCGTGCCGCCGTCGGCGGATCACAGGTGGTGTCGCTGCAGGTCTGGAATCCGAGCAGGAGGTCGAGCGGCTCGGCGGCGGCGGCGGCGACCAGCACCTCGAGTGCCACCGGGCCTTCGACCGCCCCGGCCTCGGCGAGTTCGGGCTCGGTCGCGGCCGTCGCCTCCGTGGCACGAACGGCCAGCACCGCCTCGGCCCCCGTCTCGACGGCCACGATCGTCGGCTTGCCCTGGCCGATCTCCGTCTTGTCGCTGGAGGCCGGTCGGTAGAGGTGCCAGCCCTCGTCCGGAATCAGCCGGATCGAGAGCGGCCAGGCCTGCCTGCCCTCCACCTGCACCGCCTCGCCCATCCGCGCCTCGAGCGTGACATGCGAACGTTCCGCGCGGTGCGTGGCCGAGGCATCGGCGACCGCGTCGTCGGTCGCCCCGCCGCCGGCCGCCACGAAGGTGATCGTCCTCGGGGGCAGGCAGGATGTGTCTTGGCAGAGCTGCAGGCGGACGGAGCCACGGACCTCGCCCGAACCGGCCGCGAGCGGGGCCCGCCAGGTCACCCGCTTCCCGTGCTCCTCGATGGGCAGACCCTTCCACGCCGGCACGTCGTCCACCAGGCGCACGGTGGGGGCGGGGTCGGCGGTGAAACTGCCGGCCGCCTGACGCGGCGAATCCGCCGCCACGGTGAGCTTCGTGGCCAGCGGCCCCCCGGGCTTCTGGGTGATCGAATAGAGGTGCCAGCCCTCCTCCAGCGTGGCCGTCACCGCCAGCATGTCGGGCTTGCCGTCGGCCCCGGGTTCGATGACGGCCGCGATGGTCACCGGCTCCCCGAGTTCCGCGGCCAGGTCCGCCAGGGGGTCGAAGGCGTCGCTCGCCCCGGGCGCGGGGTCGGCCGCCGCCGCACCGCCGACGAGCAGGAGCGTGGCCGACGCCGCCAGGACGACGAACGGAACCCGGGCGACCAGCCGCTGGAAAATGTTCATCACGATCCGTCTACGAGGAAGAATGCCGCTGGCAACGGGCGGCTCGCGAACCCACGTCCCTGGGGTTCATCGCCACCTGCAGTCTACAAACTGCAATTTTCCGCGGTCAAACCCAGCTCGTTGCGGCGGTTCGCAAGGATTTCGAGCGCCGTGGGCAACATCGACACGAGCCAGTCGAGCCGCGCGGTCACCTCGTCGGGCCGGTCGAACGTGCGGCCCGCTTCGAGCACCCAGCGAAACCAGTTGTCGAGCCCGAAGAGGATGCCGCTGGCGGCGAGGAACGGGACGAGGCGCAGCGCGCCTTCGGCTTGCGGCAACGCGTCGTACGCCACCAGCCGTTCGGCCCACCACTCCGGTGCGACCGCATCGGCGGTCATCCAGCTCCCGAGCAGTCGGCCCAGATCGGTGGCGGGCGTGTCGGTGGCGGCGGCGTGAACGTCGATGACGCCCGTCACGCGATCGGTCGCGGGCGCGTCGAAGAGCACGTGGGCCGCCCAGACATCCCGGAGCACCGCCTGGCGGCCGACGGGTTGCGGCTCGATCGCGGCGACGGCGGCGATGATCCGCTCGCCGTCCGCGGCGCGGAGCCGATCGCAGGCCGCGCCCAGGCGCTCCGCGACGAGCCGGGCCAACGGTCCGCCAGCGGTTGATGATGCGGCGGCATCGCGCAGGCGGTGCCAGGGGCTCGCGAGCCAGGCCCGAGCCTGCTCGACGCGGCGGGCGATGCCCGGAGACGGGCCCGTGTCGGGTGGGTTTTCGGGCATCTCGGCGGCGGCGGCGTGCAATCGGGCGAGGACCTCGAGAGCCGAGCCCACCTGGCGAAGCGACGGGGCCGTGACCGGCTGGCCAGCCACGAAAGCCTGCAACTCCCAGAGCCGGCCCTCACGGTCGGCGAGAAAGCTCTCGCCCGCGGGCGGGTCGAGCACCGCCGGCACCTCCGCCACGCCCCGCCGCCGCAGGTGCCGGACGAGGGCATGCACGAACCGCGCGCGGCCCGGCGACGTGCCCGGCGCGAACGCCTTGAGCACGTGGGCCGCGTCCGGCGTCCGCACGAGAAAGAGCGGCGAGCCGCTGAACCCGCCGGCCAGGGGCTCGAGCGAGAACTCCCGCGTCGCGAGCCAGACGTGGCAGAGCCGCCGCAACTCGTCGAGCGGGGCCGCCCGGGATCGCAAAACCGGTATCTCCGTCACGAACGTCCCCGAAAATTGGTCTCAAGCGAGCCGCGATGCTACCTTGCAGAAAGCATACGAGCGCCGCCCGACGCAGCGGCACCGCGGGCCGCCCAGGCCCCCGCAGCGACGGTCGGGCGGAGCCTCGTGCGCGCACCAGGAAGCCCGCCATGCCGATCCTTCTCAACCCGTCGCGACCGCTCGGCCGCGACCTCCCCACCCTCGTGACGGCGTTCGCCGTCGGCCTGGCGACCGCGGCCTCGCGCGGCGACGGCGACGCTCCGGCCCAGGCCGAGCCGGAGGCCAAGCCCGCGGCGAATGCCAGCAAGGATCCGGCCCCGGCGGCCGCCGAGGACAAGGGCCAGGCGGCGGTGGCGACCCTGCTCAAGGACGCCACCCGGATCCCCGGGTTGGTTCCGCTGTGGCGCAAGGAAGACGCCCTGCACGCCGAGCTGCCCGACAACCTGCTGGGCAAGGACTTCTTCGTGCTCACGAGCATCGCCCGGGGCATCGGCGACCGCTCGCTGCTTGGCGGCATGAGCCTCGGCTTCGGCGACGACTGGGTGTGGCAGTTCCGCAAGGTGGACAACGCCATCCAGGTGGTCCGGCGCAACGTCCGGTTCTTCGCGGCCAAGGGGAGCCCCGAGGCCAAGGCCGTCGATCTGGCCTACACCGACAGCGTGCTGTTCAGCGTGCCGATCAAGGGGCGGGGGCCGGGGGGAGGGCATCTGATCGACCTCGCGCCGATCTTCCTCACCGATCTGCCGCGGATCTCTGCCGATCTGCCCGGCTTCTCCTTCGCCCGCGACCGTTCGACGTGGGGGCGGATCAAGAACTTCGCCGACAACGTCGAGCTCGAGGTGGCCGCCACCTACGGCTCGAGCGGCGCCACCACGATCGACACGGTGCCCGACTCGCGCGGCGTGACGCTCGCCATCCGCTACTCGATCAGCCTCCTGCCCGAGAACGCCTACGTGCCGCGGCTGGCCGACGACCGCGTGGGCTACTTCGTCACGGCCCTCAAGGACTTCTCGCAGCAGGTCGACGAGGACCGGTTCGTGCGCTACATCAACCGCTGGCACCTCGAGAAGGCCGACCCCAAGGCGGACCTCTCGCCTCCCAAGAAGCCGATCGTGTTCTGGATCGAGAACACGGTGCCGTTCCGCTACCGGCCGGCGATCCGCCGGGGCATCGAGGCCTGGAACGAGGCCTTCGAAAAGGCGGGCTTCGCCGGCGCCATCGAGGTCCGGCAGCAGCCCGACAAGACCGACTGGGATCCCGAGGACGTCAACTACAACACCTTCCGCTGGATCACGGCCGGCCAGGGCTTGGCGATGGGGCCCTCGCGGGTCAATCCGCGGACCGGGCAGATCCTCGACGCCGACATCATCTTCGACGCCGATTTCCTGCAGTTCTGGCGGCGGGAGTACGAGACCTTCACGCCCGAGGGCGTGGCCCTCTTGACCGGGGGCGGGCCGGGTGCGCCCGCGCTCGCCGGGCAGCACTGCTGCGGGGCGTGCGCCCTGTTCGCCGGGCACGCCCGCGAGACGGCCTTGGCCGCGACGGTGCTCGCCGTCAGCGGGGCGCAGGGCCTGTCGGAGGAGGAGAAGGAGAAGCTCGTCGTGCAGGGGCTCACCCAGGTCGCGATGCACGAGGTGGGCCACACCCTGGGGCTGCGGCACAACTTCAAGGGGAGCGCCTTCCGCAGCATCGCCGACTTCAACGACGTCACGCAGACGACGACGTCGGGGGGCAGCACGAGCGTGATGGACTACGTGCCCGTCAACATCATGCCCAAGGGGAAGACGCAGGGCGAGTATTACGCGGCCCGGCTCGGCCCCTATGACCTGTGGGCGATCGAGTATGGCTACACGCCGGTTTCCGGCGGCAGCCCGGAGGCGGAACGGCCCGAACTCGAGAAGATCGCGGCCAAGAGCGGCGAGCCCCAGCTGGCCTACGCCACCGACGAGGACACCGAGTGGGGAGATCCCGACCCGCTCTCGAGCCGCTTCGACCTGGGCCGCGATCCGATCGAGTTCGCCCGGGTGCGGGCGGAGCTCGTGGCCCAGGTGATGCCCGGCATCGTGGAGCGGATGACGAAGGCCGACGAGGATGGGGGCTACGGACGCGTCCGGCAGGCCTTCGGCATCCTGCTGGCGACCCACGGCCAGGCCATGTACAACGCCGCGCGGCTGGTGGGCGGCCTGTACGGATCGCGGAGCCACCGGGGCGACGCCAACGCTCAGCCGCCGTTCCGGGTCGTGGAGGCGGCGAAGCAGCGGGAGGCCCTCGGCCTCCTGGCCGAGAAGATGTTCGCCGCGGAGCCCTTCTCGTTCCCGCCCGAGCTCTACAACCAGCTCGCCTCGACCCGCTGGCTGCACTGGGGCGCCAGCGAGGTCGGTCGCGAGGACTATCCCGTGCACGAGGTGATCCTGATGTGGCAGGATCGCGTGCTCTCCCGGCTGCTCGATCCGCTCGTGCTCGATCGCATCCGCGACAACGAGCTCAAGGTGGCGGCCGATCAGGACGCCCTGACGACGGCCGAGCTGTTCGACACGCTCGGCAAGGCCGTGATGCAGGAACTGACGGTGATCGGGCCGGGCGAGTATTCACCACGGAAGCCGGCGATCACGAGCCTGCGGCGGGGCCTGCAGCGGGCCTACGTGAGCCGCCTCGCCGGGCTCGCCATGGCCGGCGGCGCGGGCAATCCCGACGCGCAGGCGTTGGCGGCGGAGCAGCTGCGAAGCGTCGATGCGGGCATCGAGGCGCTGCTGGCCAAGCAGGACGTCACCCTCGATGCGGCCTCCCGGGCCCACCTTGGCCAGCTGCGGGCCCGCATCGAGCAGGTGCTCGACGCCGATCTCGTCCTGCCGCGGCCCTGAGGCCTGCCGCCCCCGGAACCCTCCCATGCGACTGGTGCTCGCGGTGCTCAGGCCGTCGCAGGTGGAGAGCGTGCGGCAGGCGCTCGTGGCGGTCGACGTCACGCGGCTGACGATCTGCGACGCCCAGGGCTGCGGCGGGCCCGACGGGCTGGTGCAGCGGGCGGTGCTCGAGATCGCGGTCAATGACGACTTCGTCGATCGCACCATGCAGGCGATCGCCACCGTACTCGCGGCCGGCGGCGAGCCGGTGGACGGCCGGGTGTTCTCGCTGCCGATGACGGAAGCGGTGCAGATCTATCGCGAGGTCCGCGGCCCCGAGGCCGTGTGATCATTGGTGTCGCCAGGTGCGGCCGGAAGCGCTATCATGCGGATTCTCCCGCCGGTCCCGCCGCGCTATGGCCGCTGAACTCAAAGTCCTGCTCGTGTCTCCCGACCTGATGGCGACCAGCCGGATCGCGGGGCTATGCCGCGACGCCGGCGCGACGCTCGAGACGCTCCGCGGACTCGGCGACACGCCCCACGGCGGCCCGCACCAGATCGTGCTCCTCGACCTGCAGGCGCTGGCCGAGGATCCCGCGGTGATCGTGACGCGGGCCCGTCTGCTCGCCGGCGGAGCGGGAGGTGGCGGCGACGCGGGGCCCAGGCTCGTGGCCTTCGGGCCGCACGTGGCCCGTGAGCGGCTGGCCCTCGCCCTCGCCGCCGGAGCCGACGACGTGGTCAGCCGGGGCGAACTGCTCGGCGGCTTCGCCGGGCTGCTCCGCCGCTGGCAGGGCCAGGGCTAGGCCGGCTGGCCGCCCGGCTCGTCGAGCACCACCTCGTCGAGCGGCGTGCCGTCGACGTCCTGCCGCAGCACGAGGTAGGCGGCCGTGGCGATCGCCCAGAAGTAGCCCCAGCCGAAGGAGGCCAGCAGGTTCGCCAGGCCCCGGGTCCAGAACCGCAGCGCCCCCAAACCCCAGGTGTCGGCCAAGGGGCCCGCTGCCGCGAGGCCGTCGACGACGGCCGCGGTCCGGCCGCTGCCCATGCCGAAGCTCGCCGCCCAGACCGCGAGGGTGCCGGTGGCGTCGGCGAACAAGCCGGCCGCGGCGATCGCGGGCACGGCCACGGCGAGGCCGACGAGCAGATAGAACGCGTAGTGCAACGGCCGCTGATAGAGGTAGGAGAAGGCGGTCGAAATCGCCTGAAAGCTGTCGCCCCGTTCCACGCCGACCGAGGCCACCATCAGCGGCCAGCCCGCCGCCACGCCCACGGCGAGGATGGCGAGCACCACCGCGCCGGCGAGCACGAGCGGCCAGACCACGCCCGCGACGGACAGGCCCCAACTCGTCCGCATGAGCAGGCCGAGCAACGCCCCCGGCACGCTCAAGGCCGCGATGCCCACGAGCACGAAGAGCACGGAGTTGAAGGCCGGCGGCCACTTCCGCGATCCGTAGGCCAGGGCACCAACGGGGCCGAGCGGTTCCTCGCCGGCGAGCTTCAGGGCGACGCAGCGCGAAATGGCCGTGCCGAAGATCGCCCACACGAGCACGAACCAGCCGACCCGCACGGCCGCGGCCAGGGCGTGGGCGGGCTCGGTGGTCGGGCGAAAGGGAAGCGCGACCAGGCGGCCCGCCTCGACGAGCGGCCCCGGCACCCAGCCGCGCACCGCCGCGAGCCAGGGGAGGATCGCCCGGCTCGGCGTCAGCGGGTCGGCGCCGGTGAGGCCGCCGTCGGGCGAGGGGAGAGCCAGGCCGCCGGCGCGGCTGGCCGCCGCCGCGGCCAGGTGGTCGGCGCTGGGCACGACCATGCCGAAGCGGTCGGCCGCCGACCATCCGGCCCAGACGGCCGCCGCGCCGAGGGCCGCCAGCAGGATCACCGTGGGCGAAAAGGCGGCCCCGGCGGCGCGGAACACGATCCACCAGGGGAGGGCATCGCTCCAGCGGACCTCGTGAACGATGCTCGCGGACGGACTGGGCTGCTGCGACATGGTCTGGGCCTCGGGCCGGCGGGCGGGGAAGAACCCGGCGGGGCGGGAGTATACGCGGGCCTCGGCCGGCGCGTCACTCCTCGTCGTCGACCGGCGCGGGCGGGGTGCCCTCGTCATCCTCGTCCGCGCGGGGCTTCTCCGGCAGGCCGTAGGCCTCGTCCAGCCAGCGGCCCAGGTCGATCGTCCGGCACCGCTCGCTGCAAAACGGCACGGTCGGGGTGGTCGCCAGATCGACCGGGCTGCTGCAGACGGGGCACCGCGGCATCGGCTCAGCCCTCGCCCGAGCCCTTCGCCGCACCGCCGTCCGACTTCTTGCCCGCGTCGGACTTGCCGCCGCCGGAGTCGGCCGCGGCGCCCTTCTTGTAGGAGTCGCTGCGGTAGTCGGTCTTGTAGAAGCCGGAACCCTTGAACACGATCGCGCCGCCGGCGCCGATCAGTCGCCGCAGCTTCTTCTTGCCGCACTTTGGGCAGGTCTTCTTGACCGGATCGGTCATCGACTGGAACAGCTCGAAGGCATGGCCGCAGCCATCGCAGACGTAGTCGTAGGTGGGCATCGCTCAAGCCTCCTTGGCCACGATCACCTGGGCCGGCCGCACCACGCGGTCGTGCAGGCGGAACCCGGGACTCACGGTCGCCACCACGGTGCCGGCGGGCGTGCCCGGCGCGGCCAGTTGCTGGATGGCGTCGTGCACGGTCGGGTCGAACGGGGTGCCGTCGGTCGGGATGACGCTGCAGCCGTGGCTCGCGAGCAGCTTCTCGAGTTGCTGCCCCGTCATGCGGAAGCCGGCCCGCAGCCCCTCGATGTCGTCGGAGCGGGCGGCCGCGTCGATCGCCCGGTTGACGTTGTCGAGGACGGGGAGCAGGTCACGGAGCAGGTCGATCTCGCGGTAGCGCTGGGCCTCGTCGTACTCCCGCCGGGACCGCTTGCGGAAGTTCTCAAGTTCGGCCTGGAGCCGCAGCAGCCGATCCTGGAGTTCGGCCACGTCGGGACCCGCGGCCTCGACCTGAGCGGCCTCGTGGGCGACGTCCGGCACCGGCCCTGTCTCCTGTGGATCGTTCATGTCGTGCGCTGCTCCTCGGCTCCGGGTGAGTCGTCTTCTGCGGCAGTCTCCCGGCCCTGGAAGTAGTCGGCAAGCCGGCTCAGGAAACTGGTCCGTTTCGGGCTGACCTCGGCATGCTCCTCGGCCGCCAGTTCGCGGAGCAGTTCCTCGGCCCGGCGGGACAACGTCCGCGGCACCTCCACGTGGACGTGCACGTGCAGGTCGCCGATGCCCCGGCCGCGGACCTCCGGCATGCCCAGCCCGCGCACCCGGATCACGTCGCCTGGCTGCGTGCCCCGCGCGATCTCCAGGGGGCGGGGGCCGTCGAGCGTGGGCACCTCGACGGTGGCGCCGAGCGCCGCCTGGGTGAAGCTCACGGGCACCTCGCAGTGCAGGTCGCGGCCGTCGCGCTTGAGGAAGGGATGCTCCTCGATCTCGATCACGCAGTAGCAGTCGCCGGGCGGGCCGCCGTTGCCCCCCGGCTCCCCTTCGCCCGCCAGCCGCACGCGGACGTCGCGATCAACGCCGGCGGGGATCGTGACCTTCCGGGCCACGTGCTCCTGGGTGACCCCCTCGCCGCCGCAGGCCGGGCAGCGGTCGCGGACGACGCTCCCGGCGCCGCGGCAGGCGGGGCAGGTGGTCTGCAGCCGAAACACGCCGGCCGACTGGATCACCTGGCCGCGGCCGCCGCAGTAGTCGCAGGCCTGGGGCTTCGTGCCCTTGCGGGCCCCGCTGCCGTCGCACTCGCCGCAGGTCTCGTGGCGGTCGAACTCGACCGTCTTGGTGGCGCCGCGGGCCGCCTCGACGAGCGACAGCGTCACCTGGCAGAAGACGTCACGGCCCTTGCGGGCCCGGCCGGCCCGCTGCCGACCGCCCCCGAACGCCTCGCCGAAGATCCCGCCGCCGAACAGGTCGCCGAAGGCCTCGAAGACGTCGGAGATGTCGTTGAAGTCGTGCCGCCGGCCTCCCTCGACGCCCGCGTGCCCGTAGCGGTCGTAGCGGCTGCGGAGGTCGTCGTCGGAGAGCACCTCGAACGCCCGGGCCGCCTCCTTGAAGCGGGTGGCCGCCTCGGCGTCACCCGGGTTCTTGTCGGGGTGGAAGCGGATCGCCAGCTTCCGGTAGGCGGCCGTGATCTCCGCCGAGGAAGCCCTCCGGCCGACGCCGAGCACCTCGTAGTAGTCGCGCTGGTCGACCATGGCTCCCCACCGGCCGCACGGCTCCGCCGCGGGCCTACCTGACGCTGCCCTCGATCTTCCGCTTCTTCGCGTCTTCCTTGTCGATGTTGGTGACGAGCGCCTCGGTGGTCAAAAGCAGGCCGGCGATGCTGGCCGCATTGGTGAGGGCCACCCGCACCACCTTGACCGGGTCGATGATTCCGGCCTTGTACATGTCGACATATTCGCCCTTGTTGGCGTCGAAGCCGACGGTCAGCTCCTTGCCGGCCACCTCGTCGGCCACCACCGCCCCGTCGATCCCGCCGTTCTCGGCGATCTGCCGGATCGGCGCCTCGAGGGCCTGGAGGATGATGTCGACGCCGATCTTCTCGTCGCCCTTGGCCGAGCTCCGGGCCTTCTCGACCGCCTCGCGGCATCGCAGCAGGGCCACGCCGCCACCGGCGACGATGCCCTCCTCGACCGCGGCCCGGGTGGCATGCAGGGCGTCCTCGACGCGGGCCTTCTTCTGCTTCATCTCCGCCTCGGTGCCGGCCCCCACGGAGATGATGGCCACGCCGCCGGTGAGCTTGGCGAGCCGCTCCTGGAGCTTCTCGCGGTCATACTCGCTCTCCGTGCCCTCGATCTGGGCCCGGATCTGCTGCACGCGGGCCTGCACGGCCTCCTGCTTACCGGCCCCCTGCACGATCGTCGTCTCGTTCTTGTCGACCGTGACGAGCTTGGCCCGGCCGAGGTGCGAGAGGTCGAGGCTCTCGAGCTTGAGCCCGAGGTCCTCGCTGATCAGCGTGCCGCCGGTGAGGGTGGCGATGTCGCCGAGCATCGCCTTGCGGCGGTCGCCGAAGCCCGGGGCCTTCGCGGCACACACCTTGAGCACGCCCTGCAGCTTGTTCACGACCAGCGCCGTGAGCGCGTCGCCCTCGACGTCCTCGGCCACGATCAGGAGCGGCCGGCCCGCCTGGGCCACCTTCTCGAGCAGCGGCAGGAGGTCCCGGAGGTTCGAGATCTTCTTCTCGTGGATCAGGATCAGGCAGTCCTCGAGCTGGCACTCCATCTCGGCCGGCTTGTTGATGAAGTAGGGCGAGACGAAGCCCTTGTCGAACTGCATCCCGTCGACGAACCGCACCGTCGTGTCGGTCGTCTTCCCCTCCTCCACGGTGATCACGCCGTCCTTGCCCACCTTCTGCAGCGCTTCGGCGAGCAGGTCGCCGATCGCCCGGTCGTTGTTGGCGCTGATGGCGCCGACCTGGGCGATCTCCTCGGGCCGATCGACCTTCTTCGCCATCTCCATC
>JBJTAA010000319.1:0-10807 GCA_046090525.1 Planctomycetota bacterium | reverse complement strand
CGGCACGAGCGACTCGCCGCCGCTGGAGTTCCCGCCGGTCCGGAGTAGATTAGAGCGAATCCGAGTTTGGAGTAGCACCGGTTCGGGGGCGGCAAACGTCTCGTCGCCGGGGCGAGGATACGCCCAGGGCTCCTCGAGCGTTCGCCGACCCCCTCACCGAGCTCTCTCAGCTTCCGGCGTCGTCGCTATAGCGATCGTGAATCAGCTCTAGCCGAGCGTATCCGAGCGAGGAGTGCTCCCGTGGCAAATGCATTCGACCCCTACCGCGAGGCCCTGGTTGTGGAGCAACACACCATCTGGCCCGATGCCTACGAGGATTGGTCGGCCTCCGACAGAGCCCGTGTCGAGGGCCTGCTCCATGCGGCCCCGGCCGACGCGGCTGAACTCGACTACGTCCGGCAACATACCGGTTTCGCCCGCGTGATCACGGTCACGCCGGCTGACCTCGAGCGGGTAAGCGCGAGCTGAGCCTTGGCCACGATCCGCGTCCAGCTCCCCGGCGGCGGACCGGCGGGTTCGCCCGACCGGTCGTATGACATCGTCTGCGGCAGCGGGCTCCTCGAGGGCGTCGGCCGGTTGCTCGCCGCGGCGGGGGCACGACGCGCGGTCGTCATCACCGACGCCGCCGTTGCCGACACCCATGCGGCCAGCGTGGCCGACGCCCTGCGAGCGGCCGGTGTCGAGTTGGCGATGCTCACGGTTCCGTCGGGCGAGGGCTCGAAATCACCGGCATCCGCCGCCCGTCTCTGGGCGGAACTGGCCCGGTTGGCCGTCGATCGGGCGACCCATGTGGTGGCGGTCGGCGGGGGTGTGGTCGGCGATCTGGCGGGATTCGTCGCGGCCACGTTCGCCCGCGGGCTCCCGGTCTGGCAGGTGCCGACGACCCTCGTGGCCCAGGTCGATAGCGCGATCGGCGGCAAAACCGGCATCAATCTCGACGAGGGCAAGAATCTGGTGGGGGCCTTCTGGCAGCCCCGGGGCGTGGTCGCCGACATCGCGACGCTCGCCACGCTGCCCCAACGCGAGTTCGTCAGCGGCTTGGCCGAGGTCGTGAAGTACGGCATGATCTTGGACACCGAGTTTTTCGGTTGGCTCGAGACGCATGCCCCGGCCGTCCTCGCCCGGCGCCCCGACGAGCTGGCCCACGCCGTGGAGCGGTCCGCGGCCCTCAAGGCCCGCGTGGTGGAGCAGGATGAGCTGGAAATCAGCGGCCTGCGGGCCGCGCTCAACTACGGCCACACCTTCGGCCACGCCTACGAGACGGCGGCGGGCTACGGCCGGCTGCTGCACGGGGAAGCCGTGGCCATCGGCATGGCTCGGGCCGCCCGCTTGGCGGAGATCCTGGGCCGAATCCCGGCGGAGGTCGTTGCCAGGCAGGATGCCCTGCTGGGCCGGTTCGGCCTGCCCACGTCGCCCCGGGCGGCCGGGCCGATCGCCGCTGACACCCTGCTCGAGATCATGGGTCGCGACAAAAAAGCCCTGGGCGGCAGGCTGCGGTTCGTCCTGCCCGACCGGATCGGCAGGGTCGAGCTCGTGGGCGACATCGACCCCCGGGTCGTGACGCAGGTCCTGGCGGCCGACTGACCGGCCAGTCGCTGCCGCACCTCGCCCAGCCCCCCCCGCCCAGCCATCCGCCACCAATGGGGGGTCGAGGTGGAGCGATTCGCTCCACCCCTGGTCGCCAGCGACCGGTCGAGTGGAGCGATTCGCTCCACCCCTCGCGCCGCAGCCATTCTCGAAGCGCGCGTTGATTTTTTTCGGAAGTCTATTGCTGCCAGAGGCTTGCGCCTGATTTCTCGTTTTTCTCGCACCTGCCCCGGACTTTGGCACAGCACGTGCAACTGACTTCCTGCGGCGAGGTCGCCTGGGGCGAATCGCTCCAGCCCCCCAAGGGCTGGCTGACATGAGGCCGAAGAGATGGGCTGTTCAGCCCGCCCCGTCGGCCTCCCGAGCGTCAAGGAGTGAGTTCATGAACGTGTCGTCCCATGCCGGGCTGTTCGTCCGGCGAGGCTGGGCGCTGACACAGGCCGACGTCCTGTTCTGTGCCCTGCCGATCTGCGTCTTCCTGTCGATCGTTTCGTTGATTTGAGCGACTCAGGGAAGCGTTCTCGCGGTGAGATCGCCTCCCCAGCGGGTCGCAGCCAAGCCGAGGATTTGCACCATGTTCGGCCATCCGCGTCTGCCTTCGTTCCGAGTTCTGTCGTCGCTGGCGATGAGCTGCCTGCTGGCTGTCTCCGCCGTGGCGGCGGTGGTGGCTGGTTGATGTCCCCCGAACAAGCACTGTCGTTTCGTCCGTTTTCAACCTCTTCTCTTCGCAGCCTTCTCTTCTCGTCGCAAAGGTGCCCCATGCGTAGTTCGATCAGCATCCGGTCTTGTGCCTGCGGCCTCGTGGCCGTGACGGCGGCAATGCTCACGGCCAGCCTCGGAATGCCCGCCCTCGGCGGGGATGACTTCTCGGACAGCCTGGTGGCGGGCTTGGCCGGCTTGGCCGACCTGGAGCCGGTGGCGGCCGTGGATGACGTCAGCATCGACGTGGTGCCGGTCGAGCCGCAGGCTGCGAGGGCAAAGTCGTTCGCCCGGCAGTCGGTGCCCGCCCGCGATCGGGCGGTTTCGTATCGCGACGGGGAGTTGTTCAGGAACTCGAAGGCCGCCCTGCCGCTGCTGGTCGCCGATCTCGAACCGCAGGCTGCCGCCAGCATCCGTCCGCTGTCCGGTCGTTCGGTGGGCGCCCGCCCCGCGGCCGCCTGGACGAGGCCCACGACTCCCGCACTCAGCGTCGAACCTCGGACCGATTCGCCGAAGCGGCCCTCGGCTGCCTGGTCCTCCTTCGGTCAGCGTTGATCCTCTCGCTCTCCCGGTCTCAGCACGTTTCCGCACTCGTTTCTGTCTTTCGGAGTAACCACGCCATGTTCAATGCCAGTCGCAACCGCCTGCCCGCCGACTCGGCCCCGCACGGTTCTGCGGAAGCTGCCTCGGTCCGTCGAGGCGGCATCCGGGAGATCGTGGTGGTCGACGCGACGCCCGATCGCTACGGCGACTTCGTGCAGGCCGCCCAGGCCGGTGAAGTGGGCCTGCACTTCTGCGTCGACGGCCGGTCGGCCGTGCGTCTCGCCCGGCGGTTCCGGGCCGACGTCTGGCTCGTGGCCTCCGAGCTGCCGGACATGTCGGGCTTCGATCTGCTCGAGATGCTCGCGCAGCCCGTGCTTCAGGGAAGCGTCGATCCGCTGCTTTCCGGGGCCCGGATTTCCCTGAACCGAATCGGCGAAGGCATGCGGTCCGGGATCTTCATGGTCTCCGACACCTACTCCGTCGAAGAGGAGCAGCGGGCTCTTGCCTCCGGCGTGGCCGGCTACCTCGTCCGGCCGGTCACGATCGACGTGATCAGGGCGGCCCGTGAGCCGGCGGTCCGGGGCATGGAGCCGACCGAAGCGGCTGAGTGAGGCCCGTGCCTTCCACAGTCCGGGGCCACGCCCCACGTCCAGAGATCGCCATGAGCAATCCCACTGCCCTCGATCCAGCCAGCGTTCCGAGCGTGATCGTGGTCGACCCACGGTTCGATGCCTACGGCCCACTCGCCGCGGCGGCGCGGGAAGGCCGGCTCAACCTCCATCTTCGCGCGAGCGGCGCGGAGGCGATGAAGCTCGCCCGGCGACTGCGGGTCGACGCCTGGCTCGTGGCCGAGGAGCTCGACGACATGTCGGGGCACGACTTCGTCGAGTTGCTCGGCAACCTCGCCGGCGGCGACCGCGGCGGAAAGGTGGCGATGGTCGGCTCCAGCGAGCATGAGCCGGCGGCTCGGGCCGCGCTCGCGACGACCGCAGCCCGGGAGGTGGGAGCCCATGCCTTCCTCTCCCAGCCGATCGATCTCACCGATCTGGCGAATCTCCTGGCGGCTCCGGCCGAGGAGCGGGCGGCGACGCTGGCTGCGGCGACCGCGGCCCCGGGATTCCTGACGGTCAAGGTGGGCATCGGCGCCGCGATGATCGCGGTCGCCGTCTTGATGATGGGCTGACCGGCGGACGTCGGATCACCGCCCAAGCACGGCATTGCTCGCGGGTCGGTTTGCGCGCGGACCGCGCGGGGGGAGTCGGAGTCTGCAGGTGAGCGCGACGTCCCGACCTCGGCCGACCCTGCCGGCGGCACTCCTGGCCGCGGTCCTCGCCGTGATGGCCCACGGCCAGGATCCGCCGCCTTTGGCGTCACCCGGCCGCGGCGCACCGGTCACCGCCGCCCTGACTTTCGGTGAGCCCGAAAGGATGGACTGGCGCATTCCCGCCGTGACGCCCCCCGACGGCGCCGCCACGACGGGAGTCGGGGGAGGCACGTTCGACATCAACGCGTTTCTCGGGGCCGATCGCTACTACGACCACACCACGTCGATCACCGGCCAGAACACGATCGCGTTCAACCTCGAGGCCGGCCATTTCTGGAACGGGCACGAGACGCTCGCCCACGTCGCCACCAACACGACCAACTTCGTCAACTCGAGCGGCACCTGGGGCCCCACGCTGGCCGAGCGCGGCACGATCACGCCGCTCTACGACCGCCATGCCACCTGGGCGGCGATGCTGATCGGCGGCAGGCAGACGCCCGTCGATCCCGAGATCCGCCAGCAGGGCCTGGCCCCCGCAACCGACCTGCGGAGTGCGGCGATCGCCACGAACTGGAATGGAAATGCCTACGCGCTGTCGTTTGGCATCTCGGATGCCAGTTACGCGACCGCCTACCTCGGGGCGTTCGGCGTCGCCGACGTGGTGAACTCAAGCTACGGCTACACGGATCCGACCGGCACGAATATCTACACGGTGTTCAGCGACGCCATGTCGTTCCAAAGCCCGGGCACCCTGCACGTGGTGAGCGCCGGCAACGAGGGCTCGGGCGACACGCCCAACACGGTCGGGGCTCCGGGGTCGGGCTACAACACGCTCACCGTCGCCGCCCTGGGGGCCGCCAACTCCTTCAACACCGTCGCCGGCTTCAGCAGCCGGGGCCCCCAGGCCTTCGGGTATTACAACGAGCTCGGACAGGTGGTGAGCGTGGCGGGCGTGCGGGCCCCGGTCGACATCGCCGCCCCGGGCGAGTCGATCACGAGCGCCTTCTATGGGGATCAAAACGGCGGCAACAACGCCGCGCTGACGGGCTCGACCAACCTCGGCTCGAATCCCGACGCCTATTCGGCCTTCATCAATGGCACGAGTTTCGCCGCGCCCATCACCGCGGGCGCGGCAGCCCTCGTGACGAGCGCAGCCAAGACGCTCCCCACCCTTGCCGGCAACGTGAACGCCCGCCGCAACCAGGTGGTGAAGTCGCTCCTGCTCACGGGCGCCGACAAGACGAGCGGCTGGGACAACGGCCAGCAGCCGGTGACGGTCGGCTCGGACACCTTCATCCGGACGACGCAGTCGCTCGACTGGGACGTCGGCGCCGGGCGGGTGAACCTCGACACCACGTTCGACCTCCAGGTGAACGGCCAGACGGACGTGCCGGGCACCGCCACGGGCTCTGTCGGGGCGGTCGCCAGAACCGGCTGGGACTACGGCAACGCGCTCGTCGGCACCACGAACGACTACGCAATCTCGGACTGGCTCCTGGGCGGCACCACCTTCACGACGTCACTCGCGTGGATGCGGGCGCGGGAGTGGGATAGCGGCACAGGTGATCTGTACGAGATCGCCCAGGCCAACCTCAACCTGTCGATCTGGGAACTCGACGGCAGCAACAACCTCACGACGCTCATCGCCCGCTCGGAGAGCCTCTACAACACGGTCGAGCACCTGTCGTTCACGCTGCCCCGCTCGGGCTTCTACGGCCTGCGGGTCGAATACCCGCTCAACACGTTCGACAACACGACGACCGACGTCTGGGGCACCGCGGCCTTCCCGCAGGACTACGCCATCTCCTGGCAGGCCGTGCCCGAGCCCGGGAGCCTCGTCCTGACGGCTCTGGCGGCGGGCCTGATGCCGCTGGTGCGCCGAGGTCGCGCTACCAGGCGGTCGTGACGCCCACGCCGCCAAGGTCGCCGATCGGCACCGGCACCACCTGCACCTCCATGCCGGCGAAGTGCAGCTCGGTGGCGTCCACCGCGCGGGCGCTGGCCCAGGCCAGATACCAGCCCAAGAACACCTGCGAGGGGTAGTGGGAGTCGGTGGTCATCCGGGAGAAGGCCACGAAGGTCGAGCAGACGTAGAGCGTGCCCTTGAGCAGCGGGCTCTCCACCATGTCGGCCGCGGCCAGGAAGGGGATCGCGCCCACGAAGGCATGGCCGCTGACGCCGTTGTTGTCGTTCCAGAAGTGCCACCTGCTGCCGTCGTCCTCCGCCGGCCGGGAGGCTCCGGTCGCCATCTGGAGCACGTACAGCGGCGGGGCGCCCACCACGAAGATCCGCAGCGACCGCGAGCCCCACTCGCCGAGCACGTCGCCGACCGGATTGCCCTCGAAGACCAGCCCCGTGGCGGCGGCCACGCCGAAGATCGGCAGGGCGTAGCGTCCCTCGCCGATGTCCTTGCAGCCGGTGAAAAAGGTACCCAGGCCCGTCGGTTCGACCCCTCGGAGCCAGGCGGCCTGCATCGTGTCGTCGAAGCCCGTGTTGGCCATCAGGGCGCCGGCCCCGAAGGCCGCCGTCGTGCAGACGAGGCTCTGGCAGTCGTAGAAGTTGCGGTAGTCCTGCCACACCTTGTGGCCCGCCCGGGAGAGCCTGGGAAAGCGGCTCTTCGACCACGGCAGGTCGTTCCCGCGGGGCACGAGCATCTCCTCCTGCTCGAGCGGCGGCAGGGAGTAGACCGGATCACTCGTCGGCGCGAGGCTCGCGGCAAGCTGCGTGGCAAACCCCTCGGAGGCCGGCTGTGACCGCCAGCCGCCCACCAGTTCGACACCCGAGCCATCAGCCGCCGCCCCGGAGAGCGACTCCGTCTGCACGGTGGCGTCGATCCAGGCCCCCCCGACCGCCGGAATGACGCGCACGACGACCCGCTGCCGCCGCGGCGGCCAGACGGGCTGCACGGCGGCGGACCGTGGCTCGACCCACGCCGACTCGATGACTCCGTCACGGGGCGGCAGAGCGTCGAAGTCGGGCTCCACCGCCCGCACCACCGGCCACTCGGCCGACACGGTCGCCAGCGTCCGCTCCCAGAAGGCCTGCCGGTCAGGCACGGGAAGGAACATGCCGCCGGGCACGTCCTTGGCGGCCGCTTGCTCGGCAGCGGAGGGCCCGTCTGCGGCGACCGACGCCACCAGCATCGCGCAGACGATCACCGCGCGGAGCGGCGACGCGCACCGCCGCATGGCCACGGCAGCAGGGCGGGAATACGGGGGCATGGTGGGGGCGGGAATGTCGCAGCCACCAGGGGCCGTCGCAACCCGGATTTGCCCGGGAAAAACCCCTCAGTTCGCCCCGTCGTCCCGGGCGACGTCGATGAACACCTCGACCTGCTGCCCGACGAACAGGGGCGGCCGGCCGGCGGGATCGAACTCGTAGATCACCTGCAGCACGCGGGTGTCGACCCGCTCGGTGGTGTCGCCGGTGAGCGACTTCTTGGGCACCACGAAGGGCTCCACCCGCACGAACTCGAGCGGGTATTTCTCCTGGAGGTTGCCGCGGGGCACGGCGACCGCGGGAAATCCCGGGTGGAAGCGCGGGATGTCGTACTCATCGATGTCGACGCGCACGTGCAGCTTCTCGGTGTTGCCGAGGATCACGAGCGGCTGATTGGCCGGCGTGCCCACGAACTCACCCGGTCGCACGTTCACCTGGAGCACGCGGCCGGTGACGAGGGATCGCACCACGAGCCGGTCGAGCTCGACCTCGATCTTGGCCACTTCCGCCTCGGCGCGGGAGAGGGCCGCCTTGGCGACGTCGCGGTCATACTGCCACGAACCGGCCTCCAGGAGATCGAGGTCGGCCTGCGACCGGGCCAGCTTCGCCTTGGCGGCGGCCAGGGCCTCCCGCCGCTCGATCAGCTCCTGCTCGGTGGCGACCTTGCGGGCGAACGTCTCCTCGACCCGCTTGAGGGCGTCGGCCTCGCGGGCAACGAGGGCCCGCGCCTCGTCCACCGTGGCGGCGAGCACCGGAATCTTTTCCTTGCGGGGCTCGGCCTCGAGCCGCACGAGTTCGCTCCGTGACTGGGCCACCGCGGCCTGCTTCACCTCGAGCTCGCCGCGGAGCTCGCGATCGTCGAGCCGGAAAAGCGGCGCCCCCTGCGCCACCTCGTCGCCCACCTTGACATGGACCTCGACCACCACGCCCGGCGTGGCCGAGCCGACGGCGATGTTCTCCGTCTGCGCCTCGACGATGCCCGCGGCGGCGAGGGCATCGGCGAAGGGATTCCGGGCCGGCGCGATCGGCGGCGGCGGATTCCGCGTCACCGGCCGCGTCGACCAGACGTACCAGCCCGCGAACGCCAGCAGCCCGAGCGACACGAGCGGCAGGATCCGCTGGGTGACGAAGTCGGCGGGCGTGCGGCGTCGCTCGAGCCGCCGCGCGGGCGCGGCGGAGCCTGGTCGGCCGGACGACGACGAGTCGGCGGGAGCGGTGGCCATGCTGAGATCGTACCCCCTGCCGGGATTTCAGGCGGAGCCGGTTTCGTGCGGCCCGACGGCCACGGCGTCGATCCGGCCGTCTTCCATCGAGGCGATCCGGTCGGCGAACGAGTAGACCCGGGAGTCGTGGGTGACCACGATCACGGCCCGGTCGGGCTGAACGGCGATCTTCTGGATCAACTCCATCGTGATCCTGCCGTTTTCGGCATCCAGCGCGCTCGTCGGCTCGTCGCAGACCAGGAGCCGCGGCTCGTGCACGAGCGCGCGGGCGATCGCCACCCGCTGCTGCTGACCGCCGGACAGCTCGCTGGGCAGGTTCGCGAGCCGGTCGCCCATCCCGAGCTGGTCGAGCACGTCGGCCGCCGCCTCCACCGCCTGCCGCCGGTTCCAGCCCGCGATCAGCAGGGGCACGGCGGCGTTCTCGGCCGCGGTCAGCGCCGGCAGGAGGTTGAAGGCCTGGAACACGAAGCCCACGTTGTCACGGCGAAACTTCACCTTCCGGCCGTTGGGCATGCGGACGAGGTCCTGGCCGAGCACCACGACGTCGCCGGCAGTCGGCTCGAGCGTGCCGGCAACGATCGAGACGAGCGTCGTCTTTCCGCAGCCGCTCGGCCCGATGAGCATCAGCAGCTCGCCGTAGGGAATGTCGAGGTCCACACCCCGCAGGGCCCGCGTCACGGCTCCCCCGCTGCCGAACTCCTTGGTCACGCCCCGCACCCGCACCGCCAGCTCGTCGAGCGGCCGGTCACCGTGCGTCCGGGAACTGGGAGCGGTGGCCATCGCGTCAGCCCCGGAACACGATCGCGGGCTCGACGACCAGCACCTTGCGGATCGAAAGCAGGCTGGCGACGAGCACGATCACGAACACGGCCACGGCCGTGATGGCGAGCACCTGCCAGGGCATGAAGAAGGAGAGCCGCGAGGCTCCCTTCACGAACCAGCCGAAGAGCCCCGCCAGCCCCACGCCCAGGCCGTAGCCGATCAGCCCCACCTGCAGCCCCTGGGCGAGCACCATCACGAGGATCGTCCAGTTGCTCGTGCCCATCGCCTTGGGCGCGCCGTACTGCCGGATGTTCTCCACGGTGAAGAGGTAGAACGTCTGGCCGGCGATCGCCGTGCCGACGAGAAACCCGAGCAGCACGGTGATGCCGAAGTTGAGCGGGATGCCGGTCTTCTGGAGGTAGTAGACGATCGTCTTGCGGAGGAACTGCTCGCGGGTCAGGGCCTGGAGGCCCGTCCGCTCCTCGATCCGGCGGCAGACCTCCTCCGGCGGCACGCCCGGCTGGGCGTCGGCGAGCACGAACGAGAGCACCTTCCGCTCCGGCGGCGCGAACAAGACCGCCTGGCTGTAGCGGGTGTAGACGATCGGGAAGCTCTGGAAGGTGCGGCTGGCCTTGGTGAGCCCCACGAGCACGGCCCGCCGGTCGTTCATCTCGAAGGTGCGGCCGAGCTTGTAGGGCTCGCCGGGCCAGATGCGCTTGTAGCCGGCGTCGTCCATGATCACGGCGTCGGGCTTGCGGAGATCGGCGATCGAGCCCAGGAACACGCCCTCGGGCGCGCCCACGAGCGTGGCGTCGTCGAGGCCGAGAATGATCATCTGCTCGTAGGTGCCCTCGGCCAGCCGGGCGCGGCCGATGCCCTTGTAGAACCGCACGGCCCACTCGACCCCGGGCACGCTCTTGACCCGGAAGAGTTCCGTGTCGGCCATCGGCTTGATGTCGTCCACGAACTGCACGTGTCGATCCATCACCCAGATGGCGGGCCCCTCGACATCGCGGATCTGGCTGACCGTCAGCGACATCAGGCCGCAGAAGATGGAGGCCTGCTGGGCGATCAGGACGGCGGCGAAGACCACGCCGAAGATGATGCCCAGGTACTTGACCCGGTTGCCGACGAGCATCTTCCACGCGATCCAGAGCATGGCCGGAGTGTATCGCGCTGCCGGCGTCGGGGCTCTGGTATCCTGTGCCCCTTCCGGAATCGATGGAGAGACGAGCGTGCCAGGGCCGGCCGAGATCGATGCAGCGGGGCGAACCGCCGCGGCACTCGATCCGCGGGTCGCCGAGGTGCTCAGGCGCTGGTGGGGCTTCGAGACGCTTCGCCCCCTGCAGGCCGAGGCGATCGCAGCGGCCCTCGCCGGCCGTGACTCGCTCGTGGTGATGCCGACGGGCGGCGGCAAGAGCCTCTGTTACCAGCTGCCGCCGCTCGTGGGCGACACGACCGACGTCGTGATCTCGCCGCTCGTGGCCCTGATGAAGGATCAGGTCGATTC
>JBJTAA010000318.1:0-11410 GCA_046090525.1 Planctomycetota bacterium | reverse complement strand
TCGGTGGCGATGCTCGTGCTCCGCTGGCAGGAGACCGGCAGCGACCAAACGCTCGAGACGTTGCTCGGCATCGTGGTGCCGGAGTTGCTCCGGGTGATCGGCGAGACGCTCCGACAGCGCGGCATCCGGGATCCGGCGGCTGCCGAGGATGCGCTGTCGCTGGTGCTCGATCACCTGCGCCGCCTGCGGGGAAGCGGAAGCGATCGCCGGGTCGCGCCGTTCTTGCCGACGAGGGCGAATCCGCGGACCCGCCGCGAACGCGACCCGGGCGTTTGCTACCTCCGGCAACTGGCCAGAGCCCGGGCCAGCGACGTGGCCCGCGCCCGGCGGCGGCGGCGGAGCGTGCCCTTTTCCGCGCTCGACCCCGCTGCCGGCACGTCGTTCGAGCAGGCGATCGCGGCGCCCTGCTGCGGCGATCCCGAAACGCCGTCGGCGTGCGAGCGGCTGGCGGAGGCCGTCCGGGAACTCGAGCCGCGGCAGCGGCTGGTCGTGGAACTGCTGCTCGAAGGGAAGAGCCAGGCCGTGATCGCCCACGTGCTGGGCGTCAACGAGGGCACCGTCTCGCGGCTGCGGGCCCGGGCGATCACCTCGCTGCGACGGATTCTCGACCCCTGAGGCTCAGCCCATCACGACGGTGCGGCGGCCGTGGACGAAGACCCGCTCCTCGAGCACCAGCCGCACGGCCCGCGCGAGCACGAGCTTCTCCACATCGCTGCCCGCCCGCGCCATCCGCTCGGGCGTGTAGGTGTGGTCCACGGGAATCACGTCCTGGGCGATGATCGGCCCGTCGTCGAGCTCGGCCGTCACGAAGTGGGCGGTGGCCCCGATCAGCTTCACGCCCCGGTCGAAGGCCTGCCGGTAGGGGGCCGCGCCGGCGAACGCGGGCAGGAACGAGTGGTGGATGTTGATCATCCGTCCCGCGTAGCGGGCGACGAACCCCGGCGACAGGATCCGCATGTAGCGGGCGAGCACCACGTAGTCGGGCCGCCAGGCATCGATCGCCGCGGCAAGCGCCTGCTCGTGGGCCGTGCGGTCGAGGCCTCCGTGCGGCACGTGGGCGAACGGATGCCCGAACCGTTCGACGAGCCCCCGCAGCGAGTCGTGGTTGCTCACGACCCCCACGATCCGGCCCGGCAGTTCGCCGATCGCCTCGAGCAGCAGGAGCTCGCCCACGCAGTGCGGCTCGCGGGTGGCGCAGACCACGATCGGCCGCCGCTCGTCGCGGGTCACGCGGACGCTCGCGCCGGCCGGCAGCACCGCGGCGAGGGCCGCCCGGAGCTCGGCCTCGGCGGAGGGGCCGTCGGCCGCCGTCACCTCCGCGCGGAAGAAGAACTGCCGCGTGGCGGCATCGACGAACTCCTGGTTGGTTTCGATGTTGAGCCGCCGCTCTCCCAGCACGCCGGTGATCCGGTGGATCAGCCCGACGGCATCGGGGCAGGCGACGAGGACGATCTGGCGGGGCATGCGGGGCGGTCCAGGGGTCGCGATGGTTTACCAGGCCCGCGGTGCCTCGACCGACCCGGTCAGCCGGGGCACCCAGGCGAGCACCATGTCCTCGACGGTGGTGCCCGTCTTGCGGGCCGGGATCTCGAGCCGCTCGAGCGTGATCCGTTCCGGGGACGTCTCGAGCCGGATCCGCTCGAGCTCCAGTTCGATCTCCTCCTCGAGCTGCCGCCGCTTCTCCTCGAGGCTGCCGAGGCTCTCCTCAGCGTGGGCCACGTCGGCCTGCTGCCGGGCCGCACGGCTGGCCGTCCGCATCGAGGTGGCGGCCTTGCCGATCGTGGTGGAGCTGATCTTCTTGCGGCCAAAGAGCGCGCCGAGCACGGCCGAGCCGATCGAGACGTAGGTCTGCAGCGACTGGTTCTGGGCCTCGGCCTTCTCCCGCTCGACCTTCTGCCGCGCCCGTTCGATGCGGTCGGTGAGCAGCGCGAGCCGGGACGCCTCCCGGGCCCGCACCCGCTCGAGCTCGGCGTCGCGCCGCTCGCGGACCCGCTGGGCGATGCGGCTGCGGAACTCCCCCTCGCTCTCGCCGGGCCGCGACACCTCGTCGATCACCGGCGCCTTCCAGGCGACGAGCTGCGACGTGCGTCCGAGCCAGCCCTTGAGCGACGTGGCGAGCGTCACGTACCCACGGGGGCCGGCGAGCGCCGGCGGGAGCGGGGCGAAGGAGCCGGCCCGCGGCGCGGGCTCGACCTCGGGCGGCTCGGGGAGCGTTTGCGAGCCTTCCCAGGCCGACTCGCCGAGCGAGTCGCCGGCCCGTGCCAGGCAGACGAGCTCGCGGTGTTCGTCGATGCCGGCGCCGGTGAGCGAGTAGCGAACGATCGCGCGGCCGAGCACGTGCGGCTCGTAGTGGACCGTGGCGTCGGGAGCGAGCGGACCGGCCGGGGGAAAGAACACCTCGCGGACCCCGGGCGGCAGGATCGGCCGCGGCCCGCCATGGAAGGGGCGAGTCGCCTCCGCGGCGGCCTCGACCTGGGGCCGCGCGGGGGCGGCCGACGCCGCGTCGCCGGAGAGCCGCCTGATCTCCTCCCGCAAGAGCGGGCCGCGGAGGTAGGACATCGTCCAGCGGGTTTGGAAGAGCGTCTCGTCGTCGCCGTGCACGGAGTGGAGGAGAAACCGCCGCTGCTCGAGGCCCGAGAGCAGCCGGTCGAGCCGGGCGCGGTCAAAGGAGCCGCCGGCCGAGGCCGCGGCCCCCTCCAGGCCGTCGAGCACGCGGGCCTTGTCGCGGGCGGTCTGCAGCCGCCCCAGGAACCAGAGGCCGGCGTTCGAGAGCCCCTTGTAGTCGAGGTCGACGGGATTCTGCGTCGCCAGCACCACGCCCAGCCCGTAGGCCCGTGCCTGCTTCATCAGCGTGAGGATCGGCGTCTTGCTCGGGGGATTCGACACCGGCGGCACGTAGCCGAAGACCTCGTCCATCAGAAAGAGCGCCTTGAGCGACGAGGTGCCCCCCTGCGACCGCATCCAGGAGATCGTCTGGCCGGCGAGGAGCGTCACGAAGGCCATGCGCTGCGCCTCGGCGAGGTGCGCGATCGACACGACGGCCACCCGCGGCTTGCCGGCGGGCGTCCAGAGCAGCCGGCCGATGTCGAGCGGCTCCCCTTCGAGCCAGGCCTCGAAGCCGGGGGCCGCGGCCACCGTGTTGAGTTTGGTCGCGAGCTGGAAGCGGTCGCCGGCCGGATAGAAGTTCTCAAGGTCGAGAAAGCCGACGCGGTCGATCGGCGGCGTGGGGATCGTCCGCACCAGCGTGCCGAAGTCGACCTTCTGGCCGCTCTGCCAGAGGCTCTCCACGATCGTCGAGAGCAGCACGTGCTCGCGGCTCGTGCCCGGCTCGGCGTCGATGCCGACGAGCGCCAGGATGCCCGACACGAGCGACTCGATCCGCTCCCGGCGGGCCTCCGGATCGGCGAGGACGTGCGGGGGCGGCGCGTCGAGGCTCGCGAGCATCGCCAGCGGCGTGCCGCTGCGGCTGCCGGGCGTGTAGACGGCCATCTCGGCGGCCTCGTGCAGCCGGCGGATCCGCTCCCCCGACTGGCCCGACGCGGCGAGCCCCTCCGCCCACTTCTTCGCGGTCCGTGCGGCGAGCTCCTCGAGCGTGATCCCGTCGCGCCTGGCCGCCTCGGGATCGACCCAGGGGAGAAAGTCGCCGGCGGCCAGGTTCGGGAACGAGAGCAGGACGTTGGCCAGATCCCCCTTGGGGTCGATGACGAGCGTGGGGATGCCGTCGAGGGCGGCCTCCTCGATCAACCCGACGAGCAGGCCCGTCTTGCCGCTGCCGGTCATGCCCACGCAGACCGCGTGGGTGGTGAACCGCCGGGCGTCCACGAGGAGCGGCTCGCCGGTCGTCCGGCCCGCGTCGTCGCACCGCGATCCGAGGTAGAAGACGCCGAGGCCCTCGATGGCTGCGGCCAGATCGGTCTCGGCCCGTCGCCCGCCGCTTCGCTTCTCCGCCGCCTTGCCCGCCATGCCGGTTCTCCCGCGTGCCACGCCGGCCCCTCCGGCCGGCGGCCACGATTCGACGCGGCGGCGGGGTTTCGTGCAAGCGGCGCCGGGGTGATCCGGTCACGGCGAGCCCGGACTCCTGAAGCCCGGTTCCGCCCCCTGGAGCCCGGTTCCGCCGGAACCGGTTCAGACGAAAGCTCGATACGAGCAAGATCCGGTCACGGAGTGACCGGCCCCCTGGAGCCCGGTTCCGCCGGAACCGGGTCAGGCGAAAGCTCGGTACGAGCAAGATCCGGTCACGGAGTGACCGGCCTCCTGGGCCAGAATCAGGTCAGCGCGTGGCGGCGGGCCACTCACCGCCGGCGGCGGTCGCGGCAGGGAGGCGGGGCGGCGAGCGTGAACACGATCACCTCCTCACCGTTGACGGGCGAGATGTCGTGGTGGAGCGTGACCGGCGGGGATCCGGCCGCCTCGCAGACGAGCTTCTCGAGGACGGGCCGGCCGGCGAGCACCAACTGGCTGCGGAGCTGCTTGAGCAGTTCGGCCCCCTTGCCGTTGCCCGCGCCGTGCCCCTCGATCAGCCGCTGCTCGGCGGCCGTGAGCACGCCCTCCAGATGCACGAAGAGCCGGTTTTCCACCAGGTGGGCGTGGATGTGCTTGGGCCCCCGGCCCATGAACTCCTGCTGGAATCGTGACACCGCGTCGCAGACGGCCGCCTCGATTTCCCCTTGCGACTTGAAGGTCTGCATGCCGTCTGCTCCCGCGGCCCTCGGCCGATCGTCCCGCAGCCGGCAAGCCGGCGCCGGCGGCCCATGCCACGTGCCGCCGGCGCCGCTCTCACCGGAACGCACCCCCACCACGAGGGGTACGTGTTTGGTGTCGGCATGTCGTGCGGGCTCGCATGAGCAAAACCCGGCGGGGCTTCGGCGGGGTGTCCAGGGTCGCCCTGGGCCGAGGATCCGGCCAATCGCGGCGGATCTCGCCAACTCCCGGTCGGCTCGCTGGCCCGGCCGACGGGCACGCCGGAAGGATGGCACGAGTCTTGATCGGGGAGCAAGGTTCTTGATCAAGGCTTGGCGGCCGCAGGCACCGCGGCCGTCCCGACCCAGTGCAGGAAGCAGTTGCCATGGATTGGCGTTCGCGGCTCGCAGTTCGCAAGGCTCGTTCCCACCGGCGGCCGTCGCGGCCGCTCTTCGGCCCGGAGGCCCTGGAAGGGCGGGCCCTCCTCGCCGCCGACCTGCTCTCGGGGCAGGCGGCGGTCGGGGAGGCCGCGGGGTCGCTCGCCGCGGCCGAGATCGTGCCGGCCGCCCTCCCCAACGACCCGTCGTTCGCCGTGGAGTGGGGGCTCGCGAACACCGGGCAGTATGCCGGCATTCCGGGCAACGACATCGCTGCACCGGCGGCCTGGGAGTTCACCACCGGCTCCCGGAGCGTGGTCGTGGCCGTGATCGACTCCGGTGTCGACCTCACGCATCCCGATCTCGCCGACAACCTGTGGGTCAATCCCGGCGAGATCGCCGGCGACGGAATCGACAACGACTCCAACGGCTTCATCGACGACATCCACGGCTGGGACTTCATCGACAACGACGCCGTTCCCCAGGACGGCTTCGGACACGGGACGCACGTGGCCGGGATCATCGGCGCCGTCGGCAACAATGGCGTCGGAATCACCGGTGTCAACTGGCGGGTGTCGATCATGGCCCTGCGGATCTTCGATGACCGGGGGGCGGGCACGACCAGCGCCATCGTCGCAGCGCTCCGCTACGCCACGAAGATGCGGCGGGATCACGGCATCATGGTCGTGGCGAGCAACAACAGCTGGGCGGCGTCCACCGGCTACCAGTTCCTGGTCGAGCAGGTGATCCGCGAGCATGGCGAGGCGGGGATCACGTTCGTGGCCGCCGCCGGCAACAACGCCACCGACACCGACGTCACGCCCAAGTATCCCGGCGGCTACGACCTGCCCAACGTGATCAACGTGGCGTCGCTCACGCCGCAGGGGGTGCTGGCCGCGTCCTCGAACTACGGGGCCACGAGCGTCGATGTCGCGGCCCCCGGCACGGCCATCCACTCCACCTATAAGAACGGTACGTACGCCACGCTCTCGGGCACCTCGATGGCCGCGCCCCACGTGACGGGCGTGGCGGCGCTCCTCGCTGCGGCCCGGCCGGGGATCACGGTCGCCGAGGTCCGGTCCGCGATTCTGGGCACGGCCACGCCGCTGCCGACGCTCGCCGGCAAGGTGGCCAGCGGCCGGCTCAACGCCTTCGCCGCCCTCGCCTCACTGGGCGTGGACCCGGTCGCCCCGCCCCCGCCGGTGACGCCCCCCGCGCCCCCGCCCGCCCCGGCGACCCCGCCCGTGGTGCTCCCCTTCGCCGACACCTTCGAGCGGGCCGCCGGGCCGTTCGTGTCGCCCGACTGGACGATTCGTACGGGCAGCCCGGTGATCCTCGCCGGTGGCCTCGTCTCCCGGTCCACGGCGCCCGCGCTCGTCACGGTGCGGGGGCTGCGGGCCGCGGACGTGAGCCTGCGGTCGCTCGTCGATGTCCGCTACGGAGGCCGCGTCGGGCTGGTCGCCCGCCAGGATCTCGCGACGGGCGTGAGCCTGCGGACGGAGATCTTTCGCGTCGGCGGGATGACGCGGGTCAGGATCGTGGCCGGTGGTGCCGGTGGCTGGCAGCTGCTCGCGGGCGGCTGGCTCCCCGCCGCCCGCGGCGCCCTGCGGATGGACGTGATCGGCGACCGCGTGCGGGTGTTCTTCAATGGTCGGGCAGTGCTCGGCGCCGGCGTCGGTGCACTGCCGGCGAGCGGCGAAATCGGCATCGAAGTCGCCGGCACCCGGTCGCGGGCGGAGAACTTCGCCGCTTTTCCGGCGGTGTGAGCGCGGCTGGGAAGGGGCCGATTCGGGCGCGAGCGAGTGTCCGGCGAGGCGACGAGCGGGCGAAAGCGACGCGCCGGAAAAATCTACTTGCGTTCCCCAGACCCCCCAATATAATTCGGCACGTTCGGCGGAGGTGATGGCCCTTCTAGGCCGTCGTTGCCGCTGAAAACAACCTGAAAACACGTTCCCACGAACGGAAGACGAGACGAGGGGCAAGTCCGGCAACTGCCGGGCGGGTCTGTCGCAGCGTAAGCCGGCGCGAGAGGAAGCCTCCGGGCAGCCTCTCACGCCGGCTTTTTTTGTTGCCTTGATGGACCGCTCGACCCCACCCCGCAGGTCATCAGCACCACCATGCCATCCACGATGACGGCTCAGTTCCCGACGTCAGCACGCGCCCCGCTGACTTTCGCGCCCGGTTCGGCCACCGCAAGTGCAGCGGCCCCATCCCTGGCGACCCCGGGTTCAGCCCCGGCTTCCTGGTCGACGCTCGCGCCGGCCCGCCAGGTGGCCTGTGCCGTCGGCACTTTCGAGCACGGCCTGCTCGGCCGGTCGCCCACGAGCGTGACCGTGATCGGCACCGGCTCCTGGATGGTCGTCCATCTTCATGAGCCGTTTTCCGCGCTCGAACGGCGGCTCGCCCGCGAGGACGAGGCGGGGGCGGAGCGGGTCCGGCAGTTTCACCGCGACCTGTTCGCCCGCACGGCCGGCGCGCTCCTCGAGCACGTCGAGGCCGCCACGGGCGTGCGGTTCCACGGGGCGATCGCGCATGTCGACACCGCCACCGGCAGCGTCATCAAGACGCTGGCCACGATTCCCGACGTCGACCTGTTCGTGATGGGCCGCGGCCTGCCGGCCCTCGGCGTGCCCGTCAACGAGCATCGACGGGCCTGCGGCATGGTCGAGATGTCGGGCAGCCGGACGGCGTGAGGCGAACGAGAGCGACGCCACGACGGTGGCGAAACCATCCCGAGGCGCGAGACGAGACCTACGCATTCGACACATCAGGAAGCAGTCCGGCGGCCGGCATCGGAGCCGTCCGCCGCCGACTCTCCCCGGAAGGATCCGCAACCATGAGGAAGGTGACCCATGCTGGTGCTGACGAGGAAGAACCGGGAAAGCGTCGTGATCGGCCGGCCCGGTGAGATGGAGATCGCGCTGGAGATCACGATCATGGAGATCGAGGGGGGCCGGGTTCGGCTCGGCTTCGAGGCCGACAGCAAGATGCCGATCCACCGCCGCGAGGTCTGGGACCGCATCTGCAACGGCAACGGCCGGCCCGACGGCGAGGCGACGGGGGGCGACGGGGCCGGCATCCTGGCAGGCCGCTCGCTCGTCGCCGGGCAGTCGCGGCTGGCCTCAGGAACCGTGGGCAGCCAGCCCCTGGCTGCGGCGGTGGCACGGATGGAGGGTCGTCGCCAGGCTGGTGGCTAACACGCTCCCCGGGGACCACGTCATGAAATCCCAGGGCGAGATGGAAGCCGCCGTGTGCGACGGCATCTCGCGATTCCAACAGGAGTTCGTCGGCCGCGGGCCGCGCGACATCCATGCCCACCTGATCGGCACGCTGCTGGTGGTGCGGCTGCAGGGGGTGCTCACGCCAGCCGAGCGGCAACTGGTCGCAGCGCCCGCGAATGACGATCAGGCGGCCGCCGGCGAGGCACGGATGCCCTTGGTGGGAGGGAGCGAGGCGAGCGGTAACGGGCCGGTGAACGGCAACGGCGGGGTGAACGGCAACGGCCGCGTGAACGGCAACGGCCGGTCCCTGCTCAAGCAGGTGCGGGCCCACATGGTGGCCACGGGGCGGCCGCGGCTCGAGCGGATCGTCCGCGAGGCCACGGGCGTGGAGATGGTGAGCGTGCACCACGACATCTCGACCGTCACGGGCGAGGAGGTGCTCGTGTTCTCGCTGGCCGAGGCCCCCGCCTGCAGGCCGAAGAAGGCGGTCAAGTGAGCCGTGGGCCCGGTTCGGCCACGGCCGCTCTGGTCCGCTGGTGTGGTACCCTCCGGGCATGGCCATTCCCGCCCCCCCCGCCGCCCGCGGTGCGAGCGTGCTCCTCGTCGACGACCAGCCGATAATCGGCGAGGCCGTCCGCCGGATGCTCGCCGGCGAGGAGGGCGTGGCGTTCCACTATTGCAAGGACGCCCCGGCCGCGCTCGACACGGCCGCCGCGGTCGAGCCGACGGTGATCCTCCAGGACCTCGTGATGCCGGGGCTCGACGGGCTCGAACTCGTCCGGCGCTACCGGGCCGACGAGCGGTTTCGCGACGTCCCGGTGATCGTGCTGTCCACCAAGGAAGATCCGGCCGTCAAGGCCGAGGCGTTTGCGCTGGGCGCCAACGACTACATCGTGAAGCTTCCCGACCGACTCGAACTCGTGGCCCGCGTCCGCTACCACTCGCGGGGCTACACGGCGCTCCTGGAGCGGAACGAGGCCTTCGAGGCCCTGCGGAAGAGCCGGGAGGTGCTGGCCAACGACATCGCGACGGCGGCGGACTACGTCCGCTCGCTCCTGCCGGCTCCGCGCGACCTGGCGGCGGTCAGGGCCGACTGGCGGTTCATCCCCTCGGCCTCGCTCGGGGGGGACGCCTTCGGCTACCACGATCTCGACGCCGATCACCTGGCCATCTACCTGCTGGACGTGTGCGGGCACGGGGTGGGGGCGGCCCTCCTCTCGGTCTCGGCCCTCACGGCCATCCGCAGCGAGACCCTGCCCCAGACCGACTTCCGCGACCCGGC
Organism: Planctomycetota bacterium; assembly: GCA_046090525.1. Taxonomy (GTDB): domain Bacteria; phylum Planctomycetota; class Planctomycetia; order Pirellulales; family UBA1268; genus QWPN01. The sequence goes on along the minus strand of JBJTAA010000318.1, from coordinate 1,850 downwards.
CGCGGTGCTGGCCGCCCTCAACCGGGCCTTCCCGATGGAGCGGCACAACGACATGTTCTTCACCGCCTGGTACGGCGTCTTCGATCGCGGCCGGCGCCGGCTCCGCTGGGCGGGCGGCGGCCATCCGCCGGCACTCCTGCTCGCGGGGGGAGGCTCAACCCACGCGCTGCTCGGCTCGGAGGGGCCGCTGATCGGCGCCGTCGAGGGGCTCGAGTTCACGGCCGACGAGGTCGAGGTGCCCCCCGGGTCGCGGGTCTTCGTCTACAGCGACGGCGCCTTCGAGGTCAGCCGGCCCGACGGGTCGATGTGGGCCTTCGACGAGTTCGTGGAGACGCTCGCGGGCGGCGGTGCCCCGGGCGAAGGGCGGATGGATAGGCTGCTCGGCAGAGTCCGCGAGCTGTCCGGGCGGGAGGACTTCCACGACGATTTCTCGATCATGGAGCTCGTTCTGGGCTGATCGCACCGCCATTTCTGGGGGTTCCGGTGGGGCAAAATGCACCGAAAACCCGGCCGGCTTGCATGGGGAATGCGAATCCGTACACTTCATCGATTCGCGGTTTCGACCGGCCGCTAGCGTAGCTCAATTGGCAGAGCAGCTGATTTGTAATCAGCAGGTTGCGGGTTCAACTCCCGCCGCTAGCTCAGCGTTGGCGGCCCGTTCCGCGGGCCGCCCTCGGGCGGTCCGACAGGAGCGGATCCACCCCGCGCGGTCGAGCTGGGTCGGGATTCGCCGGCGCGGTGCCGAATCGCGCGGAGTCCGGCGGCCGCGAAACCGACCACCACCGATCGGAGATTCCGGAGAACACGACGCACCGCACACACCACGCGGGGAGTTACCCAAGCGGTCAACGGGGTCAGACTGTAAATCTGATGGCTTTTGCCTTCGCAGGTTCGAATCCTGCACTCCCCACTGCCCATCCGTTTTGGAAAGCCGTTCGGCGACCCCGCGGGTGTAGCTCAATGGTAGAGCAATAGCCTTCCAAGCTAAAGACGAGGGTTCGATTCCCTTCACCCGCTTCGAGAGACATCCCACCACCATCCATGAAACCGTCCACGCCGCTGCTGTAGCTCAGTTGGTAGAGCACGTCCTTGGTAAGGACGAGGTCAAGGGTTCAAGTCCCTTCAGCAGCTCTCCCCGGGCCGTCAGGGCGCCGGGCAGCAGGCACGACCCCCATCCCGTACTCTGGCCGACCGGCCAGCACTTTTTGAAACAGTCGCAGTTCCGTTTTTCACTCCCGAGGAGAAAGCAGGAGAGAGCATGGCAAAGGACACCTTCACGCGGACCAAGCCGCACGTCAACGTGGGCACGATCGGGCACATCGACCACGGCAAGACGACGCTCACCGGGGCCCTGGTCGCGGTGCAGGCCGCCAAGAACCTGGCCGTGGCCAAGAGCTACGCCGACATCGCCAAGGGAGGCACCGTGCGCGACGAGACGAAGACGGTGACGATCGCCGTCAGTCACGTCGAGTACGAGACCGACAAGCGGCACTACGCCCACATCGACTGCCCGGGCCACGCCGACTTCATCAAGAACATGATCACCGGCGCCGCCCAGATGGACGGCGCGATCCTGGTGGTGAGCGCCGCCGACGGCCCGATGCCCCAGACCCGCGAGCACATCCTGCTGGCCAAGCAGGTGGGCGTGCCGGCGCTGGTCGTGTTCCTCAACAAGGTCGACCTCGTCGACGATCCGGAACTCCTCGACTTGGTCGAGATGGAGATCCGCGAGCTGCTGACGAAGTACGGCTTCCCCGGCGACGAGGTGCCGATCATCCGCGGTGCCGGCAAGCCGGCCTACGACAGCCCGAGCGACCCGGCGAAGAACAAGTGCATCGCCGACCTGCTCG
>JBJTAA010000317.1:0-8706 GCA_046090525.1 Planctomycetota bacterium | reverse complement strand
GGCGGAGGGACTGGTGTTTCTCTGCACGGATCGTTCAGCCGCTCGCGAGCGGCTCGCCATGCACGAGGTGCGAGACGTGCTGCTCGACCTCGTGGGCTGACCGCCCGGGAGTCCGGTCACGCCGTGACCGGATCGGGCTTGACGCTTCGTCGCCACCGACCCGGTTCCGGCTGAAGAGTCCGGTCACGCCGTGACCGGATCACGCTTGACGCTTCGTCACCGCGGACCCGGTTCCGGCGGAACCGGGCTCCTGGGGCGCACGCCATGACCAGATCGGGCTCGTGGGTGCCGTGGGCGCGGGGCCATGCGGAACACGAGCCAGGGGCACCTGGCCCGCTGCTACTGCAGGCCCTTCAGATACTCGATCACGTCGAGAAACTCGGTCGGCGAGAGCGTGGCGGCCAGGCCCTCGGGCATGCTGCTCTGCTTGAGCTTCACCCGCTCCTCGATCGAGCCGACGGGGATCTTTTTCTGCTCCTTGCCATCGTAGAGCACGAGTTCCTCGGCCGTCTCGCTCACGAGCAGCCCCGTCGTGCTCTTGCCGTCGTCGGTCACGACGAGCGTGGAGAGATACTTGGGATCGACCTCGGCGTTGGGATCGATGATCGACTCCACGAGCTTGAGCGGCGGCAGCCGCTTGCCGACCTGCGTCATGTCGGGCCCGAGCTCGGCCCCCTCGCTGCCCACCTTGTGGCAGTTGATGCAGACCCGGCGAAACACGAGCTTGCCGTTGTCGCGGTTGCCCCCGCTGGTGTCGGCGATCGCCTGCATGGCCTTGTTCCGCTCCTCGTCGCTCTTGGTCTGCTCGGCCAGGAGCACGCTCAGGTGCGGCCTGAGTTCCGCGGCCTTCTGCTCGAGGCCGAGCACGCTCTCCACGATCCGGGCCGCGGGCGTGCCGCGGCTCGCGAGGCCCCCCTTGTCCCAGTCCGACTTCCAGACGGGGATGTTGGCGCCGAGCGCCGCGTCGGCGGTGTAGGCCACGTAGCGGTCGGCCGGGTCGACGTTGGCCGCGGCCACGACGGCCGCCATCGCCGTGGCGGTGGGGAAGAAGCTCAGGCCGCGGACCGCCTCGGTCCGGACCCGGGGGTGCGGGTCGGTCGCCCGGGCCACGAGCAGATCCTCGGCCCCGGGGATTTGCTCGCGGGCGTCGGCGACGACGCGGGTGGCTGCGGCCCGGGCGTCGGGCGTCACGGCCGAGAGCAGTTCGCGAAGCAGCGACCCGTCGATGGCATGGAAGCTCTGCTGCAGCCAGAGCACCTCGGTGGCCAGCCTGTCCTTGACGTCCTGCGGCAGCGAACCAGCCTTGTGCTGCGCCAACCAGCCGGCTGCCGCGGCCAGCACCTCGGCCGGCGGACGGGCCTGCAGGTCGGCCCGGGCTCGGTAGCGGGTCCGCCATTCGGGGCTCGTGAGCTGCTCGAGCACCTCCGCGGTCGGCCGCCCGGCCTGGGTCTCGGGGGTGAGCAGCGGCTTCTCCTTGGAGACCAGGCGGTAGATCCGCCCGTGCTGCTTGTCGCGGTTGGGATCCCGCTGGCTGTATTGCATGTGGCCGATCAGGGGGTTGGCCCAGTCGCCGAACCAGAGCGCGCCGTCGGGCCCGATCTGCGGATCGACCGGCCGGAAGTGCTTGTCGGTGCTCTTGAGCAGGTCGAAGGGCGTCTTGGGATCGTTGGGATCGTGCCGCACCCGCGTTCCCTTGTAGCCCGCGCCGTCGTCCGAAATCGTCCACCGCGGCATCCCGTTGGTGTTGATCACGCAGGCGTAGACGAACTGGTCCTGGACGTCGTCGGGAAACTGCCGCGTCCGCAGGTACTCGCTCCCGACCACCGGCCGCATGCCCTCGGTGTCGAAGACGGGGTTGAGCCCTTTGCGGCCGCCGTACTGGGCACCGGAGAGGGGCGTGTCCCAATGCTGCGCGGCCCCGGTGCCGTCGCCACAGATGCCCTGGCCCCACTCGTTGAACACGTAGCACCAGGGGTTGCCGTAGCCCGGCGTCTTGAAGTGACGCATCGCGAGCGTCCGCGGGTCGAGCACGTAGCAGCCGGGCGAGCCGAAGTTCCGAAACGGCCCCCAGGGCGTCTCGATCGCGGTGCTCATCGCCACTCCCTCGAGCATGTGGAGCAGGCCGCCCGGGCTCATCTCGAAGGCGCCGGCGGTATGGTGCGTGTCTTCCGTGGCGAAGCCGTCGAGCAGGTGCACGACGCGGTCGGCCTTGTCGTCGCCGTCGGTGTCGGCCAGCCAGAGCATCCGGGGCTGGTCCATCACGAGCACGCCGCCGCCGAAGAACTGGAAGCCGGTCGGGCAGTGGAGCTTGTCGTAGAAGACGGTGCTCGTGTCGGCCTGGCCGTCGCCGTTCGTGTCCTCCAGGATCACGAGCTTGTCGGCCGGCTTGGGATCGCCCGGCCGCCACTGCGGATAGCTCGGCATCGTCGAGACCCAGAGTCGCCCCCGGGAATCGAAGGCCAGCTGCACAGGGTTGGCGATCTCGGGAAACTTCGTCTCGTCGGCGAACAGCCGCACTTCGAAGCCGGGCGGCACCGTGCAGGTCGCGATGAACTTCTCGGGATCGAGAATCACCGGCCCCCCCTCGGCGTTCTCGCTGTAGGCCTGCCGCGGCTCGCCGAACCGCGTGGCGGGCACGATCAGGTCGCCCGTGCCCGAGTCGTCGGGCACCGGCGGCACCGCCTTCCCGGCGGCGATGTCGTGGACGTAGGCGTCGCGCACCGCCGCCATGTTGCGGAGCTTCACGTACTCGCGCGGGAAGGTCTCCGTATCCCAGGTGCGTCGGCCGCCGTAGACATACCAGCCGTTGACCATCCGGTAGTCCTGCATGTGCACCCACGACTTGTCATTGACCGCGGCACGGAGTTTTTCAAACGCCTCGGGCGCGAGCCGGCGGGGCGGCGGCGCGCCGAACAGCGCCCGATCGAGGGCCTCGGCCACGACCCGGTCGCCCGCCTCGTTGACGTGGCAGCCGTTGATCGTGAACTGGCCGGCCGGCGGCGGGTCGAAGGCCTGCCGCGTGGCGTCGAAGATGTCGGCGAAGGCGACCTGCCGGAGGGCGGCCACGTCACGGGCGGCGTCCCGGTAGCGTGCCAGGATCGCGTTGCGCTCGGCGGCGGCCGGGAGGCCGGGGGAGGCGGCATCCTCGACGGCGATCGGCGAGACGATCACCACCCGGGGCGGTGCCTTCGTGTCGTCGCGTGGATACTGCGCCGCCAACTCGTCGAGGAACCTCGCGTAGTCGGCCTTGAACTTCTCGATCCCGTCCGGCCCGGCGAATGACTCGTTGAACCCGAAGAACACGAGATAGGTGTCGGCCCCGAAGGCCGCCAGCGGGTCGTCGAGCTGGGTGTAGTCGGTCGCCCGCTGGCGGATGCCCGCCTCGTCGGCCGGCCGGGCGAAGTTGCGGACGACGAGCTTCGTGTCGGGGAACCGCTCGTGGAGGAGCGCCTCGAAATGGCCGAACAGGTTCATCCGCTCGGCGGTCGAGTTGCCGACCAGCGCGATCCGCTCGCCCGGGAGAAACTCGAGCGGCAGCCGGCTGGGCGGCAGGGCGGGCCGCGCCGGCCGCGGCGGAATGGCGAGCAGTTCCCGCGCGGTGGCCAGCGGGTCGGCGGCGGCGGGCGTGTTTTCGGCGGCCGGGAGGCGGGGGGCGACGAGGCCGAGCAGGAGGGCCGCGGCCGTGGGCAGGTGGGGAAGGAACCTCATCGACGACTCCTGTGGAGTGGAGGTGGGCACCGCGGCCACGAGTGTACCGTGCCCTGCTCGGGCTGGTCACGCCTCAGGAGTCCGGTCACGCCGTGACCAGATCACGCACGACGCCGCATCTGGCAACGCGGATTCGGGGCCGGCGGTGATCCTCTCCGCGCCTCCGGCGATCGCTCCGACCGGCCCTGGGACGATGGTGCGCCTCACGGTGGCCGCGTATCGCCTGCGGCTTGTGCGAGTCTCACCGACCGCCCCCGCCGGAAGCATCTTAGTGTGTTGGTCACGCTCAGGAGTCGGGTCACGCCGTGACCGGATCACGGTTGATGTCGCGTGGTTTCCGGCCCGGTTCCGGTGCAACCGGGCTCCTGGGGGCACGTTGTGTCCGGCGTCAGGCCAGCAGCTCCTTGACCACCTGCGCGTGCTCCACGCCGGTCAGCCGGAAGTCGAGGCCCAGGTGGCGGTAGGTGAACCGCTCGTGGTCGAAGCCGAGCAGGTGGAGCACGGTCGCGTGGAAGTCGCGGATGTGCACCGGGTCCTTGACGATGTTGTAGGAGAAGTCGTCGGTCTCGCCGTGGATCTGGCCGCCGCGGGCCCCGCCGCCGGCCATCCACATCGTGAAGCAACGCGGATGGTGGTCACGGCCGTAGTTCTGCTTGGAGAGGCCGCCCTGCGAGTAGACCGTGCGGCCGAACTCGCCCCCCCAGATCACGAGCGTCTCGTCGAGCAGCCCGCGGGCCTTGAGGTCGTTGATCAGGCCGTAGGTGGGCTGGTCGATGTCCTTGCAGCCGTTCTTGAGCCGGTTCACGAGGTTGCCGTGGTGATCCCAGTGGTTCAGATAGATCTGCACGAACCGCACGCCCCGCTCCACCATCCGCCGGGCCATCAGGACGCTGTTGGCGAAGGAGCCGGGCTTGCTCACCTGGGGGCCGTAGAGGTCGAGCGTGGCCTGCGACTCGCCCGAGAGATCGGTCAACTCCGGCACGCTCGTCTGCATGCGGAAGGCCATCTCGTACTGGGCGATCCGGGTCCGCGTCTCGGGGTCGCCGATCCGGGCGAGCGTCCGCTCGTTCAGGGCCTGCAAGCCGTCGAGCGTCCGGCGGCGGACGGAGGCGGGCACGCCGGGCGGGTTGTTGAGATAGAGGATCGGGTCGCCGGCGCTGCGGAAGCTCACGCCCGCGTACTCGCCGGGCAGGAAGCCGCTCGACCAGAGCCGGGCCCCGATCGCCTGGGCCTGCTCGGGCACCGTCGAGCGGGCCACCAGCACCACGAACGTCGGCAGGTCGGCGTTGAGCGAGCCCAGCCCGTAGCTGGCCCAGGAGCCGAGGCAGGGCCGGCCGGTGATCTGGTTGCCGGTCTGGATGTAGGTGATGGCCGGCTCGTGATTGATCGCCTCGGTGTGCATCGAGCGGATGAAGCACAGGTCGTCGGCCACCTTGCCCGTCCAGGGAAGCTGGTCGCACATCCACATCCCGCACTGCCCCTGGCGGGCGAACTTGAAGATCGAGGGGGCGATCGGAAACCGCTTCTGCCCCGAGGTCATCGTGGTCAGCCGCTGCCCGCCCCGGACGCTCTCGGGTAGGTCCTTGTCGTACCAGGCGTCCATCTGCGGCTTGTAGTCGAACATGTCCTGCTGCGGCGGGCCGCCCACCATGTGCAGGTAGATGACGTGCTTGGCCTTCGGGGCGTAGTGGGGGCCGATCGCCCCCGGCACGCGGGCCACCCCGTCGCCGGGCGATACCGTGTTGGCCTGCGCGGCTCCGCCGGCGAGCAGCGTGGCCAGGGAGGCCCCGCCGAGCAGGTGGCTGCCCGACTCGAAGAACCGGCGGCGGGTGAGATTGAGGCCGAGCTCGGCGAGCTGGGGATGAAGCGACGGGTTCATTTGCACAGCACCTCGTCGAGGTTCATGAGCTGGTTGACGAGCATCGTCCAGGCGGCGAGTTTCGGCACGTCGGCCGTGCGCTGCCCCGACGCCCCGACGGTCAGCAGCTGCTTGGCGTCGTCGGGATGGGCCGCATAGTGGGCCGCGAGGTCGTCGAGCGAGGCGGCCACGATGCGCCGTTCGTCCGAATCGAGCGGCCTGGCCAGGAGCCGGCTGGCCACGTAGTCGAGCCGGGCCGCGTCGTCACCGGGCTGCTCGAGGGCCCGGTCGGCCAGCACCCGCGCGGCTTCCACGAACTGCGGGTCGTTCAGGGTGACGAGCGCCTGCAGCGGGGTGTTCGTCCGCTCGCGCTTGACGGTGCAGACCTCCCGCGACGGTGCGTTGAAGATGTCGAGCGAGCTCGGCGGAGCGGACCGCTTCCAGAACCAGTAGAGGCTGCGGCGGTAGAGGTCCTCGCCGGTGCCCGGCACGTAGGCCTTGGTGTTGCTCTCGGGCATCGTGACGGCCTCCCACACGCCCTCGGGCTGGTAGGGCTTCACGCTCGGCCCCCCGAGCTTCGCCACCAACAGGCCGCTGGCCGCGAGCGCCTGGTCGCGGATCATCTCGGCGTCCATGCGGAAGCGGGGGCCCCGGGAGAGCAGCCGGTTGTCGCGGTCGGCGGCCAGCTTCTCGGGCGTCACGAGCGCCGCCTGGCGGTAGGCGGCGCTCGTGAGCATCAGCCGGAAGAGCCGCTTCACGTCCCAGCCGTGCTCCCGGAAGTCGACCGCCAGCCAGTCGAGCAGTTCGGGATGGCTCGGCAGTTCGCCGGTGACCCCGAAGTCGCCGGCCGTGCGGACGAGGCCCGTGCCGAACACCTCCTGCCAGAAGCGATTGACCGTCACCCGCGCGGTGAGCGGGTGCTCCGGCAGGAGCAGCCACTTGGCCAGGCCCAGCCGGTTCCGCGGCAGGTGTGCGGGGAACGGCGCCAGGGCGGCCGGCGTGTCGGCCGAGACCCGTTCCTTCGGCTTGTCGTATTCGCCGCGGTCGAGGATATGGGCCATGGGCGGGCCCTCCTTCTCCTGCATCACGTGCGCGATCGTGCCGCGGGCCCGGATCGCGGCGATCTCGGCCTCCATCTCGGCGACCGTCTTCGTCGCGGCGATGAAGGCGTCGTCATGGGCACCGAGCCAGCGTTCATAGAGCCCGGTGGCGGCCGCGGGCCGCTCGGCCGGCGGCAGCTTGACGAGCTCGCCGAGCGACGCCGCCAGGGCGAGGCCGCGGACCTCGGCCTCGGAGAAGGCCCGGCCGTGGATCACCAGATCGGCCAACCCGACGCCGTGTGCGGTACTCCCGGGTGTGCGGCTGCCGACCGTCAGCGGCACGGCTTCCCGGATCGTGTTTCGCTTGAAGGTGTTCTGCTCGACCCGCAGTTTCTGCGGCTTGCCGTCGTAGGAAATCCGGACGCCCTCGGGCTTGCCGCTGCCATCGTGGGTGAGCGTGACCAGCGTCCAGGCGTCGGCCGGCAATTGGTCCTCAGCCACCACCTTGAGGGCGTCCTCGGGCCAGGTGTGGACCATGTGCATGTTGACGCGGCGGCCCTGCACGCCCGCGTCCCAGCCGCGGTGCCGGGCGACGTCGTTCATCCGGGCCACGACGGCGTAGGCCGAGTCGTTGGCCGGCGGCTTGAGCCAGAAGCTCACGGTGAACGGCTGGTCGTGCTCGAAGTCACCGGCGGAGCCGATCTCCAGGGCTCGGCCGTCGAGCGTGATCGCCGCCCGCCCCAGCGGTCCGGCCTGCCAGGATGTCTGTTGCGACAGCGGCAGGTCGGTCTCCTTGCCGAGCAGATTCACGTGGGTCTTCGTGCCCGCGCCCTCGGCCAGCCGCAGCGAGACCAGCGGCGTGTCGGCCGGCAGAGCCGCGAGGATGGATTCGGGGGTGGCGGCCGCCAGGAAGGCCTCGAAGGCGGGCTTCGCCCCCTCCCGGCGGTCGGCGACGGCCCGCTTCGCCCCGGGCAGCAGTCGCTCGAGCTCCGCCATTCTGGGCCGGTCTTCGGCCCGCGGCACCGGCAGGATCGGCGGCGTGTCTTTGATGTTGCCGTCCTTGGCGTTCTGGGTCGTGTTGTTGAAGAACGCGGCGAGGGAATAGAAGTCCTTCATCGAGACGGGATCGAACTTGTGGTCGTGGCAGACGGCGCAGCCGGCCGTCAGGCCCAGCCAGACCGTGGCCGTCGTCTCCGTGCGATCGCGGGCGTAGAGGACGATGTATTCCTCGTCGATGATGCCCCCCTCGTTGGTCGTCATGTTGCAACGGTTGAAGCCGCTGCCGATCCGGGCGCGGAGGACGTCATCCGGGGTGGCGTCGGGGCCGAGGTCCACCAGATCGCCGGCGAGCTGGAGTTCGGTGAACCGGTCGAAGGGCAGATTGTCGTTGAAGGCCTCGATCACCCACTGCCGGAAGGTCCACATCTCCCGCTCGTTGTCGAAGTGGATGCCGTGGGTGTCGGCGTAGCGGGCGTAGTCGAGCCAGTGGCGGCCGCGGTGCTCGCCCCACGCGGGGCTGGCCAGGAGGGCGTCGAGATAGCGCTCGAACGCGTCGGGTCGGGCGTCGGCCACGAAGGCCTCGACGGCGGCCGGCTCCGGCGGGAGGCCTGTGACGTCGAGCGCGGCGCGGCGGGCGAGGGTGCGGCGATCGGCCTCGGGGGCCGGCGTGAGCCCCTCGGCCTCGAGGCGGGCGAGGATGAAGCGGTCGATCGGATTTCTCACCCACGAACCATTCTTGACCGCGGGCGGCTCGGACTTGGTCGGCGGGATGAACGACCAGTGCGGCTCGTATTCGGCCCCTTCCTTGATCCACCGGGTGAGCAGGTCCTTCTGCTCGGCCGTGAGCGTCTTCTTCAGGGCCGGCGGCGGCATCACCTCCTCCGGATCGTCGGAGAAGACGCGGTCGAGCATCACGCTCGAATCGGGGTCGCCCGGCACGATCGCACCGAACTCGACGGCGTCGTCCCGCCGGTCGAGGCGGAGATCGGCCTTGCGGCCGGCGCTGTCGGCGCCGTGGCAGGAGAAGCAGTTCTCCACCAGAATCGGCCGGATGTCGCGGTTGTAGGAGATCCCCGCTCCGCTGGCGGCGGCCAGGCGGGC
>JBJTAA010000316.1:0-4089 GCA_046090525.1 Planctomycetota bacterium | reverse complement strand
ACGGCCGCCCGGGTCGGCCACGGGGCCGTGGCAGCGCGTCGTCATCTCGTGGCCGCCGTCACCGACCACCACGCCACGCTCGACCCGCTCGAGCACCTCGAACGGGAGGGGTTCGACGTGACGCGACTGCCGGTGGTGCCTCAGGCCGACGCCGCCGGCATCCCGGGCCGGATCCGGCTGCCGGAGCTCCGCTCCGCGCTGCGCAGCGACACGCTGCTCGTGTCGGTGCTCCTGGCCAACAACGAAACCGGCGTCGTCCAGGACGTGGCGGCGATTGCGGCGGCCGCGCACGAGGCCGGGGCGGTCGTGCACGTCGATTGCGCTCAGGCCATCGGGAGGCTGCCGGTCGACATGGATGCGCTCGGCGCCGACCTGGCGAGCTTTTCGGCCCACAAGTTCCACGGGCCGAAGGGCGTCGGGGCGCTCTACGTGCGGCGGCGTGGGCGGGCCATTCGCGTCGAGCCGCTCGTGTACGGGGGCGGGCAGGAGCGGGGCATCCGCAGCGGCACGCTCGACGTGCCCGGCATCGTGGGGCTGGCGGCGGCGGCCAGGCTGGCCGCCGATGGGCTGGCCGAGGAGGTGTCGCGGATGCGGTCGCTGCGGGATCGTCTCTGGCAATGGCTCGCGGCCGGCATCCCGGGGCTCGAACTCAACGGGCCGGGGCTCGATGCCGTTGCGGCCGACGGCTCGTGCGTGAGGCTCGTCAACAACCTCAACGTCCACGTGCCCGGCGTGGACGGGCAGTCGCTCCTGGCCACGCTCGCGGCGGAGGGGCTGGCCCTGTCGTCCGGCAGCGCCTGCTCGGCGGAAAGCCCGCGGCCGAGCCACGTGCTCCTGGCGCTCGGCCGCGACGAGGACCAGGCCCGGGCGAGCATCCGGTTCGGGCTGTCGCGGTTCTCGACCGAGGCCGAGATCGACCGCGCCGCCGACCTGGTGGCGGCGGGGGTCGCCCGGCTCCGCGACATCTGAGCGGGCTTTGCCTTTTTCGCCTCGCGGTATAGACTTTTCGCAGTCGGGCCTGCGAGAAAACGCCCGCATCAGCCAGGAGAGATCACGCCATGTCGGTCATGCTCACGGAAAAGGCGGCCAGCGAAGTCAAGAAGATCATCACCGAGCAGCAGCTTGCGCCCGAGACGGTGCTGCGGGTCGGCGTCGCCGGCGGCGGGTGCAGCGGGTTTTCCTACTCCCTGGGCTTCGACACCCAGTACGATCCGGCGGCCGACACGCTCAAGGAGCAGCACGGCGTGAAGGTGGTGGTCGACAAGAAGAGCGACCTCTTCCTCGACGGCACCACGCTCGATTTCCACGACGGGATCGACAAGCGGGGCTTCACGTTCAACAATCCCAACGCCAAGAAGAGCTGCGGCTGCGGCAGTTCGTTCCAGGCCTAGAGCGGCCCGGGCGGCTGGGATCGAGCGAGTTCCGGGAGGGCCGGTCGAGCCGGCGGATCAGGTGACGTCGGCCGGCAAGGTCCACATCGTCGGCATCGGCGACGACGGCGTGGAGGGCATGACTGCCCAGGCCCGCCGGCTCGTCGAGGAGGCCGAACTGCTCGTCGGTCCGGACTCCTGCGGGTCGCTCCTGCCCGCGGCCCTGCGGGGCCGACTCAAGGCCGCCGCCAACCTCGAGGAACTCGTCGAGCGGATCGAGACGGCGGGCGACCGCCGCACCGTCGTGCTCGCCTCGGGTGATCCGCTGTTCTACGGCACCGCCCGCTACGTGTGCACGAAACTCGGCAAGGACCGCTTCGAGGTCGTGCCGCACGTCAGCAGCATGCAGCTGGCCTTCGCGCGGGTGAAGGAATCGTGGGAGGAGGCCTTCCTGGCCAATCTCGCGGGCCAGTCGATCGAACGCGTGATCGACCGGATCCGCACGAGCGAGACGGCCGGCCTGTTCACGAGCGAACAGTGGCCGCCGGCGGCCGTGGCCCGCGCCCTGCTCGATCACGGCATCGACACCTTCCAGGCCTACGTCTGCGAGAACCTCGGGTCGCCCGACGAGCGGGTGACGCAGGGGAGCCTGGCCGAGATCGCGCGGGAGTCGTTCGCGCCGCTCAACGTGATGATCCTCGTCCGCAAGGCCAAGGCGCCCGAGCAGCCGGGCCAGGTGGGCACGCGCACCTTCGGCAATCCGGACGAGTGCTTCCTGCAGTCGCGTCCCAAGCGGGGCCTGCTGACGCCGGCCGAGGTGCGGTCGCTTGCGCTGGCCGAGTTGCAGCTGCGGCCCACGAGCGTGATGTGGGACGTGGGCGCGGGCTCGGGCTCCGTGGGCCTCGAAGGGGCCCGGCTGGCCCGCGACGGCCGGGTGTTCGCCATCGAGATGGATCCCGACGACCACGCGCTGATCCGCGAGAACGCGCGGCGGTTCGGCGTGGCCAACCTCGAGCCGATCCTCGGCAAGGCCCCCGATGCCTGGGCCTCGCTGCCCGATCCCGACGCCATCTACGTCGGCGGTAGCGGCCGCGACGTGGCGATGCTGGTCGAGGGCGCCTGGCAGCGGCTCAAGGCCGGCGGCCGGCTCGTCACCGCCTGCAACTCGATCGAGAATCTGGCCGCGGTGCACGCGCTCCTGCGGGCCCGCTCCGCCGACGCCGCCTACTGGATGGTGAACATCGCCCGCGGCTACGAACAGATGGACCGGATCCGCTTCGAGGCGATCAATCCGGTGTTCCTGATCGCCGCCACGAAGCCCGCAGCCTAGACAGGTTCCAGAGACGATCGAGTGCGTTTTTCTCGATTGCCCGATTCCGTGAGGGGCTGCCCATGCCCCGGGAGGCGGCGTTGCTGGCAAGCGAAGGCAGGGATGCCGAGAGCGCAGCCAGCATCGAGTGAGCGAAGGCCTGGAGGGCCGGAGCGAACGTCCGGCGATGGGGCATGGGCTGCCCCGAACCGTCACATCACGTTCGTCACGATATGCCTGAATCCATGAACTCCCTGCCCGAACCGCTCGACGTGATCGCCGTCGGGGCCCATCCCGACGACGTGGAGATCGGCTGTGGCGGCACCCTCGCGCTGCTCGCCGCGCAGGGGCACCGCGTCGGCATCGTGGATCTCACCGACGGCGAGCCCACGCCCCGCTCGAGCGGCCCCGCCGAGCGGCTGGCCGAGGCGGCCGCGGCCGCCCGGGTGCTCGGCGTGGTGCACCGGGAGACGCTGGCCTTCCCCAACCGGCGGCTGTTCGACGGCTTCGAGGTGCGGGTGGAGCTCGCCAAGATCTTCCGCCGCTGGCGGCCGCGGCTCGTGCTCGGCCTGGCCGACAAGACGCCGCTGGCCTCACCCGACCATGCGCAGGCGGTGGCCATCACCGAGGCGGCGGTCTTCTATTCGCGGCTCACGAAGTGGGACGACACCTTCGCCGGCCTGCCGGTGCACACGGTGCCGCAGCTGCTCGGCTACTTCCTGTTCGCGGGCGTGCCGGGCGTGCCCCACGGTCACTGGCCGCTGGTGGTCGACATCGCCGGCCACCTCGACACCAAGCTCGAGGCGATCGGCTGCTACCGGAGCCAGTTTCCCCCCGAGAAGGCGCATGTCTTCCCGCGGGTGCGGGCGATGGCCGAGACGGTGGGGCTGATGGCGGGCTGCGCCGCCGGCGAGCTGCTCGTCGGCAGCCGGATGCCGCTCACGGCCGAGCCGCTGCGGACGCTGTTTCCCCCGCCGCGGTGACGGGCAGCCTCACGGGACGAGGGCGACGTCGTGAACCTTGCTGCCGCCCCGAATGTCGAGCGACAGCCCGGAGTCGTCGGGATGCCGGTAGCGATCGGGGATCTTGACGTAGGGGCCTGACGGCCCGTTCATGAACGCGGGCGACAGCGCGATCGCCGGCACGCCCGGCGCGGGTTTGGGCGACCGAAAAGCCTCGGTGTCGAAGGTCTCGACGGCGATGCGTGCACCGCCGACGGGAACCGCCTCTATCAGATAGCGGCCGTCCGCGATCGGGCTCGAGAGCACGGGCCGGCCCTCCCCGAAACAGAGAAACGTTATCCGGCCCGCCGGGAGGGGCTTGCCATCGAAGGTCACGGTGCCGGTGATCCTTCCCGTGGGCGCGCCGCATCCGACGCACAGGATCAGGGTGGCGATCGAAAGCGAGAAC
>JBJTAA010000315.1:0-6072 GCA_046090525.1 Planctomycetota bacterium | reverse complement strand
CCGTGCCCCATCGCAGGATGCTCCCTTCGGGCGTCCTGCCCTCCGGTCGCTCTGTGCCAGCTCGCTTTCGACATCCTTCCTTCGCTCGCTGCCAAGGCCGGCTCCGGGGCACGGGCAACCCCTCGCAGTCAACTCCAGGAGGCCGGTCACGTCGTGACCAAATCACGCCGGACGCTTGCTGCAAACGCCTTCGATGCTGCGGAGCCGGCGGCGGGCACGCGCAGGAACCGAGGAGCTTTGCGCAGCACGCGTGTGGCTACACCTATCGGGTAAGTACTCGCAAAGTCCGAAGGTTTCGAGCATGTCCGCAGCCGGCGAACCAATCCGGCCAGTTGGTCGCGCAGGCTCGGGGTCGCCCGCGCCCCATCGCCGGACGCTTGCTGCGGGCATCCTGCCCTGCGCTCGCTCCATGCCAGCTCGCTCTCGGCATCCTGCCTTCGCTCGCTGCCAAGGCCGGCTCCGGGGCACGGGCAACCCCTCGCAGTCAACTCCAGGAGCCCGGTCACGCCGTGACCGGATCGCGCGCCCCAGGAGCCCGGTCACGCCGTGACCGGATTGCGTTCGTCGCGGGTCGCGCAGGCTCGAGGTCGCCCATGCCCCATCGCCGGACGCTCGCTACGGGCATCCTGCCCTGCGCTCGCTCCGTGCCAGCTCGCTCTCGGCATCCTGCCTCCGCTCGCTGCCAAGGCCGGCTCCGGGGCACGGGCAACCCCGAGCCGGTCCATTGCCGGTGCAGGAGCCGTGGGCATCTTGCCCGCGTGGCGAACAACTAGCTTCCGCGGCGCTTGGGCCGGTAGCCGACACTCTTCCGCGGCCGGGCTCGTTTGCCGCCGCGGATGTGGTCGCCGCTGGTCTCTTCCGTGAAGGCCTGCGTCGCCTCGCGGCGTTTCCGGTCGAGGGCCTCCTGCGGCGGCCGGTCGGGGATCAGGCAGTCGCAGCCGCTGCCGATCAGGTCCTCGCGCCCCGCCTGCAGCAGCGCCCGCCGCACCTCGAACCAGTTCTCCGGCTTGAAGAACTGCAGCAGGGCCCGCTGCATCCGCCGGTCCTTGAGCCCCTTGGTGACCTTCACGGGCTCCTTCGTCATCGGGTCGAGCCCCGTGTAGTACATGCAGGCGGCGATGTCGAACGGGCTGGGGATGAAGTCCTGCACCTGGTCGGGCTTGTAGCTGTTCCGCTTGAGGAACACCGCCAGTTCGATCATCTCCTCCACGCCGCTGCCCGGGTGGCTGGCGATGAAGTAGGGGACGGTGTACTGCTTCTTGCCGACCCGGCGGCTGGCCGCCTGGAACTCCCGGTCGAACTCCACGTAGTCGTCGGCCGAGGGCTTCTTCATCAGCCGCAGGACCTCGGGATCGGTGTGCTCCGGGGCCACCTTGAGATGGCCGCCCACGTGGTGGGCCGCGAGTTCCTGGAGATACTCGGGGTCGCGCCGGGCGAGGTCCATCCGCACGCCGCTGGCCACGAGCACCCGCTTGACGCCCTCGACACTCCGGGCCTCCCGCATCACCTCCTTGAGCGGGCCGTGGTCGGTGCCCAGCAGCTTGCAGACGGTGGGATGCACGCAGGAGAGCCGGCGGCACTTCGCCTCCACCTCCGGCCGCGTGCACTTCATCTGGTACATGTTCGCCGTGGGGCCGCCGATGTCGGAGACGGTGCCCTTGAAGCCGGGCTGGGAGGCGATCAGCTTGATCTCGGTGATGATCGAGTCCTTCGAGCGGCTCTGGATGATCCGCCCCTCGTGGGCCGTGATCGAGCAGAAGGTGCAGCCGCCGAAGCAGCCCCGCATGATCTGCACGCTCGTCTCCACCACCTCGAAGGCCGGGATGCGGGCGGCGCCGTACGAGGGGTGCGGCCGCCGGGTGAAGGGCAGGCCGTAGACCTCGTCCATCTCGTCCTGCTCCAACGGCAGGGCGGGGGGATTCACGACGATCGATTCGCGGCCATATCGCTGCACGAGCCGGCGGGCGTTGTGGGGATTGGTCTCCAGATGCGAGATCCGCGTCATCTCGCAGAAGGCGAGTTTGTCGGCCGCGACCGAGTCGTACTCGGGCAGTTCGATCGTGTCGGCCGCGCCGCCGCCCGGGCCCGTCGGGGGCGGCTCGCTGGCGCCGAGGCGGTAGGCCACGCCCCGCAGGTCGCGGAGATCCTTCACGCTCTTCCCGGCGGCGAGGCCGCGGGCGATCTCGAGGATCGTCCGCTCCCCCATCCCGAAGGCCACGAGATCCGCTTTCGAGTCGAGCAGGATCGAGCGGCGGACGGTGTCGCTCCAATAGTCGTAGTGGGCGATCCGGCGGAGCGAGGCCTCCACGCCGCCGGCCACCACCGGCACGCCCGGATACGCCTCCCGCGACCGCTGGCAGTAGGCCAGCGTGGCCCGGTCGGGCCGCCGGCCGATCTGACCGTTCGGGGAGTAGGCGTCGTCGTTCCGCACCTTCCGATTGGCGGTGTAGTGGTTGATCATCGAGTCCATGTTGCCGGCCGACACGGCGAAGAAGAGCCGCGGCCGGCCGAACTCCCGCCACGGCTCACAGCTCCGCCAGTCGGGCTGGGCGAGCACGGCGACCCGGAAGCCGGCCGCCTCCAACAGCCGCGCGAGCAGGCCGTTGGCGAAGCTCGGGTGATCGACGTAGGCGTCGCCACTGACGAACACGACGTCGATTTCGTCCCAGCCCCGCGCGCGCATGTCCGCCTGCGTGGTCGGCAGCGGCGGCGTGCCGGCGGGCAGCTTGGCGAGGTGGAGCGACATGGGGGGGACGCCGGAAGCGGCGGGCCGCCGGAATGTCGGCGTGCCGCGGCGAGACCCTCAAGTGTATCCCCCGCCCGATGCCCTGGCCCGCGGTATATTCGGCACATTCCGCGGAGGTGCGTGTGAAGAGGGCGTGGCAGGCGGTCGTGGCGGCGGTGGGCCTGGCGGTCGCCGTCGGCACGTCGGGCCGGGCCGCCGAGCCCGCCGCCGCCGAGATCGCGGCCTGGATCGAACAGCTCGGCTCGCCCCAGTTCGCCCGCCGGGAGGCGGCCTCCAAGAGCCTCGTGGCCGCCGGTGAGCCGGCCGTCGAGCCCCTCGTCGCGGCGATCCGGACCGGCGACCTCGAGGTCGCCAGCCGGGGGATCGAGATCCTCCGCGACATGCTCGCCGCCGAGCCCAATGCGGCCGCCGCGGCCGCCGCGCTCGACCGCTGTGCCGAGACGGCCAGCCCGGCGGTCACCCGCCTGGCGGAGGCGGCGCTCTCGTTTCACCGCCTGGGGCTCGAGGCGGCGGCGCGGGCGCGGCTCGAGGAACTCGGGGCGGTGGTGCGTGAGCCGGCGGCGGGGCTCGAGATCGAGTTCGGCCGCGACTGGAAGGGAAGCGTCGACGACCTGCGGGAGCTCACGCGGCTGCCCGAGGTGATGTTCGTGGCCTTTCACGGCGTGCCACTGGACGAGCGGGCCCCCGTGATCCTCGGCCGGCTCGAAGGGCTCGAGCGGCTGGAACTCTTCGGGACGGGCCTCGCCGACGACGCGATCGCCGCTCTGGCCGCCCGCCTCGTCGACACCCGCATCGACGTCCGCCGCGGCGGCAAGCTCGGGGTCGGGGCCCTGGCCTTCGGCGGGCCGTGCGAAATCCAGACGGTGCAGCCCGGCTCGGCGGCCGATCAGGCCGGCATCCGCCCCGGCGACACCGTGCTGGCGGTCGACGGCGTGCCCGTGGCCGACTTCGACGGGCTCACCACGCGCGTGGCCGGCCGCGGACCGGGCGAGGTGGTGCGGCTCACGGTGGCCCGGCGGAGCGGGGCGGCCGACGAGGACGAGCGGTTGGAGTTCGAGGTCAGGCTCGACGCCTGGTGAGCGTCGGCAAGCACGAGGAGCTATTGATGGCGGAAGAGCGCAGGGCCGGCGAGGTGGTGGACGTCCGCTGGCATGAGCATGCGGTGAGCCGGGCAGACCGCGAACGGGCCGCTGGCCACAAGGGCTGCGTGCTCTGGTTCACGGGCCTCTCCGGCAGCGGCAAGAGCACGCTGGCCAACGCGGTCGATCGACTGCTGCACGCCCGCGGCTGCCGCACCTTCGTGCTCGACGGCGACAACGTCCGCCTCGGCCTCAACGCCGCCCCGGCCCTGCTGCGGGAACGCTACGGCGAGGAGGCCGCCGCCCGCTTCGGCCTCGGCTTCGGGCCGGCCGATCGGGCCGAGAACATCCGGCGGATCGGGGCCGTGGCCGATCTCTTCGCCCAGGCCGGCATCATCGCGCTGACGGCCTTCGTCAGCCCCTACCGCCGCGACCGCGACGCCGTGCGGGCGCAGCTCGCGCCGGGCGACTTCGTCGAGATCTTCGTCCAGGCGCCGCTCGAGGTCTGCGAGGGCCGCGATCCGAAGGGGCTCTACAAGCGGGCCCGCGCCGGCGAGCTCAAGGGCTTCACGGGCATCGACGACCCCTACGAGGAGCCGCTGGCCCCCGAGCTCGTCGTCGACTCCGCCCGCCGCCCGCCGGATGAACTGGCCGCCGAGGTGGTCGCCTGGCTCGAGCGGGCCGGCAAGATCCGGCCGGTGTGACTCACTTTCGCGGGCCGATCAGCTCGACCAGGTTGCCGTCCGGGTCGCGGACGCAGGTCAGGTGCATCCCCGGCGCGAGCGAGTCGGGCAGGGCCACGGGGCTCTTGGCGATCGGCTTCACCCCCAGCTTCGCGAGCCGGGCCAGGGCGGCGTCGGTGTCGGCCACCATGATCGTCAGGTAACGGAAACCCGTGTGGGAGTGGATGAAGTCGTTGTCGCCGGTGCGCGGCAGCGTGCCGGCCACCTGCATGAGCTTGAGCTTCGTGGCATCCTCGCCGTCGCCGAGCACGAGCACGCGGATCGCGAGCGGCCGCGAGTCGGTGAGCCCGGCGTCGGTGGCGATCGTCGCGGGCACCTCGAAGCCCGTGAGCTCCCGGAAGCCGATCCCCTCCGTGTAGAACCGCACGCTCTTCTCCAGGTCGGTGACGACGCACCCCAGGTCGATCGTCGTCCGGGGGAACTCCACCGGCTCCGCGGCGGCGGCGGCGAACACGGGCAGGGCGAGCGACAAGGCGAGCAGGAGACGCATGCTGATCCTCTCGGGGAAGGTGGTCTGGACGCCCGGGATGATAGCCGATCAAGCTGGCCCAGGAGTCCGGTCACGCCGTGACCGGATCACGTTGGACGTCGCCTTCCGCGTCGCCGGCTCGGGGTTGCCGGTCCCCGTCGCCCGGACGCTCACTGCGGGCATCCTGCCTGCGCTTGCCAGCAACGCCGGCTCCGGGGAACCGGCAACCCCTCGCGGCCAACCGTCGAGGAGGCGATGCCATGAGTGGCCGCGGGTTTATAACCCGCGGAAAACGGTCACCATCCCGGCACGCATTCAGCGGGACGAAATCCCGCTGCCACGTGTCGGCGGGCAAGATGCCTGCCGCCACGTGGCCATACGCGGCAAGCTGCAAGCTTGCCCCACGGTCGAGGCGAGCAGCCGGCCGTCCAGGCACACCTCGGCTGTGCCCGCGACGGCCCGAGCGAAAATCGGCAGGATCCCGCTGTTTCGCGTGAAGCCAGCCGGTCAGTCGATGAAGCCGCTGAGCTCCTCGCTGCGGGCGGGGGCCTGCAGCTTGCGAACGGCCTTGGCCTCGATCTGCCGGATCCGCTCGCGGGTCACCTTGAAGATGTGGCCCACCTCTTCGAGCGTGTAGCTGTAGCCGTCGCCGAGGCCGTAGCGGAGCTTGATGATCTCGCGCTCGCGGTAGGAGAGGCTCTTCAAGACCTTGGCGATCCGGTTGCGGAGCATCTCCTGGGCGGCACCCACGGCCGGGTTCTCGGCGCCGGTGTCGGGCAGCAGGTCGCCGAAGTGGCTGTCCTCGCTGTTGCCCACCGGGCGGTCGAGGCTGATCGGGTAGCGGCTCATCGCCGTCACCCGCCGCGTCTCGTCGACCGGCGTGCCGGCCCGGGCGGCGATCTCCTCGATCGTCGGCTCGCGGCCGTATTCCTGGAGCAGCTGCCGGGCCACGTTGCGCACGCGGCTCATCGTCTCCACCATGTGCACCGGGATGCGGATCGTGCGGCTCTGGTCGGCCACCGCGCGGGTGATCGC
>JBJTAA010000314.1:0-3561 GCA_046090525.1 Planctomycetota bacterium | reverse complement strand
GCTCGATCGTGATCGTGCCGTCGGCCAGGGAGTTCGTGAAGCCGCCCGTGCCATTGGCGGCGGCGAGGTTGATGTTGAAGGCATCGGCGTCGAAGCCCAGGATCTGGCCGCCACCCGTCACGCGGGCGATCGTCCAGGTGTAGGCCTGTGAGGGATCGAAGTCGATCGCGTTGCCATTCGCATCCGGGCCGATCGCCGCGAGCGACCAGAGGTTGATGTCGAACTTGTTGAGCGACGACAGGTTCGTGAGATCGAGGTCACCGGCGATGCTGAGCAGGTCCCAGCCGGTTCCGGCCCCGGCGTCCGCATCGTGGATCTGCCAGTTGTAGTCGCCGCCGGGCTGCCAGACGGTGGTGCCGTTGGACGCGATCGTGCCGGGGGAGTTACCGGGCGAGAGCGTGCCACCGGCGCCGATCGTCGTGCCGCCGACGGTACCGCTGCCGGCGAGTGTTGCGCCGCTCGCGACCGTCACGGGGCTCGACGCGATCGACCCGTTCACGCGGAGCGTGCCCGCGGAGACGGTCGTGGCGCCCGACAGGCCGCCCGCGCTCGTGATCAAGAGTTCCCCCGCGCCCGCCTTCGTGAGCGCGTTCGAGCCGGTGAGTGCCCCGCCGATCGTGAGGCGGGTGTTGGCGTCGGTGGTGAAGGTCGTGTTGCGACCGAGGGCCAGCCCCGTCGAGATCGTGTGGCTGCCGGCCGTCACCGTGACCGAGCCGGTCGCCGCCGACGTGCCCATGGTCAGGCTGCCGCCGCTGCCCGGGGCGATCGTGTACGACGCGGCGGCGTTCGAGAACGTGAGCGACGCCAGCCCGGGGTTCTGGCCATCGAGATTGACGGTCGTGGCAGCCGTGGCGGCGCTCCCGAACGTGGCGGTGTCGTTGACGCTGAGCGAGCCGTCCACGCCCGGGGTGCCGCCGGGCACGTCCCAATCGTCGAAGTTGCCCCAGGTGCCGCTGCCGCTGCGTTGCCAGATCGATTGGCCGCTGTAGCCCTGCGCGGTCACGTTGATCAGCTGCGAGCCGATGCTCGCCGCGGAGAGGCCGCTCGTGCCGACGCCGGAGGTGTCGAGGCCGAGGGTGACCGTGCCCGTGTTGCCCGTGCCGACGTTCGCGACGCTCGCCAGGCCGAGCGTGACGGTCTGGCTTCCGCCGGCGGCCAGCGGGCTGGTGACCGTGGGCAGTCCGGAGATCACGGAGGCACCGCCGGTGGTCGCGCCGGCCGCGGCCGCGAGCCCTTCACTGTATTGGCTGGCGGTCTGCGTGTTCTGGATCGCGATCGTGCCGGTCACGCTGGTGGCGCCGACGTGAAACCGGCCGAGCGAGGCGCTCGTGGTGCTGAAGCCCGCCGTCGCCGGCCGGAAGCCGGTGCCGCTGACGGCGATCGTCGAGGAGCCCACGCTCGTCCCGAACGGGCCGGGCGACGCGCTCGAGCCCTGCACCGATGTGAACGACAGATTCACGTTGCCGGTGACGGGGCCGGCGGTGCCCGAGCCGAGGCCGACTGTCAGGTTCGTGGACTGGCCTTGGTTGAGTGCTGTCGGCAGGCCCGAGACGCTGGCCGTGCCGGCCGTGGTCGCCGTTCCCGCGAGCGCCTCGGAATAATTGTTGGACGTCGGGAGATTCGAGTTGGTGACCTGCACCGTCTGCGACAGGGTGCTGCCGACCCGGAAGTTGCCGAAGTTCACACTCGTGCCGCTCATGGTCACCTGGGCGAGCACGCCACTCGCAGCCTGCAGCGTCGTCGAGGCCTGGCCGGACGTATTCTGGTCTTGCACCCAGTAGAAGGAACTCAGCGGGACGCCGGCCACGTCGGTGAGCTGCAGCGGGCCCTGACGATATTGATACGTGTCGGCTCCCGAGCCCGTGGCGTTCGTCGTCAGCCTGACCGAGTAGCTCCCAGCGGGCAGGCTCACGACCGGGTTGAAACTGCCGGTGGTCAGGACGGTGCTGCTTGCCGAAGCCGGCCGGGGAATGGTGGCGGTGGCGACGACCGACCCCGTGGCGCCGAAATTGTTGAAAATCGTGACGAAAATGTCGCTCGTCGCTGATTGGCCGCGATCGACCCAGACGTCGAGATTGATCGCGGTCAGATTGTCGGCGCCGCCCGCCGTCGTCACGCCGAAGTTGTACGTGATCGGATTCGACGAATTGAAGCTGCGGTTGCCCGAGCCCGATGTCGCGCCGATCTTCAGATAGCCTGCCTGGAGGGGTGGCCCGACGACGAGCGACCAGACGGCCGCGACGATGACCGTCAGGCGGCGGCGGCGTTGCGCACACGCACCTCGCGACCCGGTGGGCCGGGCGGTACCAAACTTGTTTTTTGGCATTGGGGGCACCCGCTCCAAACGTTGCAAACCCTCGGCCTTCCGGTCGCGCAGACCTCCCGAATGGGGAATGCAAGCGGCGTGCCAAACAAGCCAAAACCATGCTGCAGCGAGGCTCATGCTCGTCGGAAAGTTTTCCGATACCATGCGATTTGGCCCAAAAAGCGGTGGCAGGCAGGTCGCTCGCAGGTTCCTCAGCGCAGATGCCTGCGCGACCGGCGCGGGAGCGTTCGCCAACTGCGGCGATTTCACTCACCCCAGAGGGGGGTCGCGCTGGAGCGATTCGCTCCAGGGGTGGAGCGAATCGCTCCATGCCCTGCGGAGGGCATGGAGCGCCCGGTTTGTTGCGTTACGAGTGCAGCCGGCTGCGATTTTCGTAAGTCCGTGGCGACGGGATTTCATCCCGCCGAATGCGGTCTGCAGTCGTGACGGCGTCCGGTCGTCGTGAGGCGTGGTGGGCGTACTCCGCGGGTCACAGACCCGCGGCCACTTTTGTGGGGCGTTTCTGCAGGTCGGCGGGGGATCAACGGGTCGCGGGTGATCGCTCACCCCGCGGCGGCCGCCAGGTCGCGCACGAACCGCTCCGCGGCGGCGGCCACCGCCGCCGGGCCGGCGGCCGCCTGTTCAGCCACCAGCCGCACGAGCGCCGAGCCCACGACCGCGCCGTCGGCCACCTCGCAGACGGCCTTCACCTGGTCCGGCGACGAGATGCCGAAGCCGACCAGAATCGGCACGTCGGTCTGCGTCCGCAGCCACTTCACGCGGTCGATCAGCCCCGCGGGCAGCTCCGTGCGGGCCCCGGTCACGCCCGCCACCGACACGCAGTAGAGAAAGCCCGTCGACTTGGCCGCGATCGCCGCGGCCCGCTCCGGTGGAGTCGTTGGCGTGACGAGCCGCACGAGCGCGAGGCCGGCGGCACGGCAGGCCGCGTCGAGGTCGTCGGACTCCTCGAGCGGGAGGTCGGGCACGACGAGGCCCGCGAGCCCCGCGGCCACGGCGTCGGCCGTGAAGGCCGCGATCCCGCGGCGGAAGATGATCGAGTAGCTCACCATGGCCAGGATCGGCATCGTGGTGCGGGAACTCGCCCGCTTCGCAATGTCGAACACGCCCTCGAGCGTGATGCCGGCGCCGAGGGCCCGCGTGTAGGAGGCCTGGATCACGGGGCCGTCGGCGATCGGGTCGCTGTAGGGCACGCCGAGCTCGCAGAGCGTCGCGCCGGCCCGGTCGACCGCCTCGAG
>JBJTAA010000313.1:0-12966 GCA_046090525.1 Planctomycetota bacterium | reverse complement strand
GGTGGCTTGCGAGACCACCTGGCGACTGCTCTATTTGGGGGGTATTCCAGTGCGGGGGACGAGGCTTTTCATCATGCAGCAGATGGTTCAGCGATCCCGGCGGCCGCGGTTCGGTCTGGCCGGAGCCGCGGCGCTCGGTGCGGTCTGTGTGCTGGCCCTCGCCCTCACGGCGGCCGGGCCCGCGGGCACGGGCGAGGCGGGCCCCGGCCGGGCGGACGTCGCAGCGATGCAGTCGCAGGATTGCGTCCTCTGCGGCCGGGCCTTCGCCGACAAGATGGCCCAGCTCTGCTCCTCCTGCGACCGCGGCAAGTGCTTCAAGTGCGGGGCGGCGTTTCCCGACAAGGTGGCCCGCCTTTGCACGTCGTGCTTCAAGAACAAGTGCGTCAACTGCGGCCGGGCCTTTCCCGACAGGGCGGCCCGGCTGTGTGGTCGCTGCGCGAACTAGGGCAGATTCACGATAGCTGGAGCGACGATGCCGGAACCTGAGCCGGTGCTCCACCAAACTGGGATGCGCTCGAGCCGCCCGGCTGAGCCGCGGGCCGCTACCCGGGACGCGTCCGGCTGCTCCATACTGGCGCCGGGCGGCGTTCCGTCCATCCCGCCCGCCAGTTCCCCGGGAGGTCCATCCGATGCTCGCCCCTGCGTCCGGTGATTTGCCGAGCCGCCTTGCCGAGGCGGCCCGGTTCCACGATTACCGCTCCGCGTCCAACCCGCTCGCCGACGGCACGCTGCCGCCGATCCCGGGCGTCCGCTTCCCGGCCGCGCTCCACGAGCAGGGGCCGACGCGGACCATCCCGCTCGATGCGAGCGACCGGCTCCTCTGCCCGGGTCCGGCGACGGCCCCGGGCTTGTGCGCGAGTTTCGTCCATGTCCGGCCGGGCGAGTGCCACTTCACCGACGCCAACGCCACGAGCCAACTGTTCTTCGTGATGCGGGGGGAGGGCTCGACGCGGCTCGCCGGCGGCGATGAGTTCACCTGGCAGGCGGGCGATCTCTTCACGCTGCCGGCCCGCAGCCGCGTGCTGCACGCGGCCAGCGCCGACGCCGCGCTCTACTGGGTGCACGACGAGCCGCTGCTGCGCTACCTCGGCGCGGAGGCGACGACGCCGCAGTTTCCCACCACGCTCTACCGCCGCCGGGAGATCCACGCCGCCCTCGAGGCCGTGATCGCCGACCCGTCGAGCGCCACGGCCAACCGGCTCTCGGTCCTCCTGGGCAACCGGGCCCTTCCCCAGACGATGACGATCACCCACGTCGTGTGGGCGATGTTCGGGATCCTGCCGGTGGCGGCCGTCCAGGCGCCGCATCGCCACCAGTCGGTGGCCGTCGACCTCGTGGTGGACGCGAAGCCCGGCTGCTACACGCTGGTCGGCAGCCGGCTCGACGACCAGGGCCGGATCGTCGACGGGGAGCGGTTCGACTGGGAGCCGCACGCGGTGTTCGTCACGCCGCCGGGCCTCTGGCACTCGCACCACAACGAGTCGGGCCAGCCGGCCCACATCCTGCCGATCCAGGACGCCGGCCTGCACACCTTCCTGCGGACCCTCGACATCCGCTTCTCCCGGTCGCGGGCCGGCGGCGGCGCCGAGGTGGTGGCGAACGCGTCGTAGCGCGGCCCGGTGGACCGTGGGCCGGCCCGGGGTGTCCGGTCGGGAATGTGCGGCCAAAATCCCGCGGCGGCCGCCGGTTCCTCGCGCCGCTTGACCCCCGCGACCGCCCGCCGCGACGGTTGCCCCGTGCCGGGACGGCCACGGGCAACGGGTCGCCATCGGGCGAGACCGTGGCCTGCGGGCCGTCACGGCGACATCCGTTCGGAAGACGAGTTGCTGCCGACTCCACGTGCTCTCGGAGTTGGAAGCGCAGCGTAGGCCGGAAGCGGACGCATCCCGAGCGTCCGTGCATGACCGCCTCGATTCGCTGCGCTCCGCAGGCATGCCGGTGCGTTTCCCGCGCAGGGACGCCGTTTGCGCCCCCCTGCCTCGCGGAGACCCTCCCATGCCCGCCCCCGCCCTCTGGCCCGTGGCCGCTGCCTGCCTCGGCCCGGTTCCCAAATCCCTCGCGGCCGCGGTGGCGGCGGCGGTCCTCACGGTCGGCTGCCTCGCCCTGCCCGCGGCCGGGGGCGTGGTGTTCGAGGCCGCCGGCAGTTCGGCGGCCGGCAACCCCGTGGCCTTTCGGGCCACGCTCACGGTCACCGGCGACGAACTGACGATCGATCTCGAGAACATTTCGCCGGTCGCCACGAGCGAACCGGCCGACGTCCTGGCGAGCTTCTATTTCGACATCGCGCAGGACGGCAAGCGGCCGCCACTCGGCTTGCGGTCGGCCGCCGGTCAGGTGTACCGGGTCCTCAAGGACAAGGCCGACGAGCCGGTGATCTACACGCCACCGACCGTCGCCGGCGGCAAGGGATCCGTGGCCGAGGGCCTCGGCACTTCGGACCTCGTGGCCACCAAGCGGGGCGACCTGACCTGGCAGTTTCGCCAGCTCGACCCGACGTACGAGCCACTGGCCGGCTTCGGCCTGGGCACCGTGGGCAACTCGAATCTCAAGCCGGCGAACTTCGACCCGCAGATCGTCGGCACCGGCGACTTCGCGATCTACCGCGGCAGCGACATCGATCCCAAGGGCAATCTCCCCGGCCGGTTCCTCGCCCGCGAACTCGTGCGGTTCACCTTCGGCGGCGTGGACGGCTGGCAGGAGGCCGACATCGGCCACCGGGCGACGTTCGGTCTGGGCACCGGCCCCGACAGCGTGCTCGTGGTGCACGTGGGCGAGCCGGCGGCGCTGCCGGCAGCCGTCGCCGCAGCCGCAGGGCTGGCCACGCTCATGACGCGCGGCCGCCGGCCTCAGGCGGCCCGGCGGGCCGACCAGGCGGGGGGCGGCTCCGCCTCGAGCCATTCGTTCGGCGCGGAGCGGCCGCCGTCCGCGGAGCCGGGTTCGGCCACGCTCGTCTGCAGGCCGATCAGCCGCGAGACGAACACGGCCATGTAGAACTGCCCGAACACCGCCTCCAGCCAGACGAGCCAGCGGGCCGTGGCCGAGGAGGGCACGATGTCGCCGTAGCCGACGGTCGTGAGCGTGACGAACGAGTAGTAGGTGAACACGCCGGCGGCGGCCAGCGGGTCGGCGCCGGCGTCGACCTGGTAGCGGCTGAAGTCCACGGCGAAGGAGCCGGGGGCGACCCGCTCGAGCAGCGTGTAGACATTGGCCCAGCACATGCCGAACAGGACGAACACGCAGAGGGCCCCGCAGATCATGTCGAACACGATCCGGCGGGCCGCCAGCACGTCCACCAGGATCAGCATCCCCACGGTGAGGATCGGCACGATGAAGGTGACGGCCCGGGCCACGGCCCAGAACCAGTAGTGCTCGCCGGGGATCTCCCCCAGGGCGAGCGTGACCGCGAGCGTGGCGACGCCGGGGAGCACCAGCGGCAGGCCGAGGGCGAGCATCCGCCGACCGCCGAGGGCCGCCGCGGCGCCCAGGAACACGAGCTGCTCCGCCACCATCGCCACGAGCTCGGCCTTCGGGTGTCCTTCGGTGGCCACCGACAGGACCGGCAGGAGCAAGAGGTGCACAAGCAGGATCGCGTAGCGGTCGAAATGCGGCCGCCGGACGAACCGGGCCAGTTCGCGAAACGGGTTTTGGGGGGAGAGCATGCGAGGACGGTAGCGGCCTCGGGCGGCCCCGGGGGAGGTCAGTTGGGGTGTGCCGGCCGCCGAAAATGCCCCCCGAAACCGTGAACTATGCTTGCCCTGGTTGCCCGGGCCACGCCGTCCGGGATTGCCTTCCCCTGCCCGCTCCCCCGCGTTTCCAGGCTTCACGCATGCCCCGCCCCCGCTCCCTGCCGGTCCTGCTCGTCCTGCTCCTGGGTCTCGTCGGCCGCCCGGCCCTCCGGGCCGACGACGCCGCGGCCGAGGACAAGCCCGAGAAGGTTCCGCCGGCCAAGCAGCCGGTGGCCACGCTGCCCGACGCCAGTCGGCCGCCGGTGGTGACCGAGCATGCGATCACGATCGGTGGCCGGGAACTCGCCTACAAGGCCGAGGCCGGGATGCTGCCGCTCTTGAAGGAAGACGGCGCGCCGCGGGCCAACATCTTCTACGTGGCCTACACGCTCGTCACCGAGGCCGACGCCGCCCGCCGGCCGGTGATGTTCTGCTTCAACGGCGGCCCCGGCGCCGCGGCTGTGTGGCTGCACCTCGGGGGGCTCGGGCCCCGCCGGGCCAAGGTCAACCCGGACGGCTCGCTGCCCCCGCCCCCCTTCGAGCTCGTCGCCAACGAGCACACGATCCTGCCGGCCTGCGACCTCGTGTTCATCGACCCGGTCTCGACCGGCTACAGCCGGGCCGCCAAGGATGAAAAGGCGGAGCAGTTCTTCGGCAAGGATCCCGACATCGCCGCCATGGCCGAGTTCATCCGGCTCTATACGACGCGAACTGCCCGCTGGCGGAGCCCCAAGTATCTCTGCGGGGAGAGCTACGGCGTGTTCCGGGCGGCGGGGCTCGCCGCCGAGCTCCAGGACGAGCACGGCATGTTCTTGAACGGCCTCGTGCTCGTCTCCGGCCTGGTCGACTATGGCACGATCATCCCCGGCCCCTCGAACGACCTGCCGTTCGCGCTGTTCCTGCCGAGCTTCACGGCGGTGGCCCACGCCCACGGCCGGCTGCCGGAGGATCTCCAGGCCGATCGCGCCGAGGCCCTGGCCGAGGCCGAGGCCTTCGCCGCGGGCGAGTACGTCACCGCGCTCTATGCCGGGGCGGCGCTGCCGGAAGAGCGACGGCGAGCGGTCGCCGCCACGATCGCCCGGCTCACCGGCCTGCCAGAGCGGCTGATCCTCGACCACGATCTCCGCGTCGATCCCTCGACCTTCCGGGAGAAACTCCTGGCCGATGAGCGACTGATCCTGGGCCGCTTCGACGGCCGGATCACCGGCCGCGATGGCGACCAGGGGGGCGGCGCGCCGCGGTTCGATCCGTCCTACGACGCGGCGCTCGGTCCCCTGGCGGCTGCGATGAACGCCTACGTCCGCGAGGAGCTAAAGTTCGAGAGCGATCTGCCCTACCGGGTGCTGACGGGCGTGGGCCCCTGGCCGCAGGACCAGAACCGCTACTCGAGCACGGCCCCGCAGCTCGGCGAGGCCATGAGCCGCAACCATCACCTGCGGGTGCTCGTCCAGGCGGGCGCATGCGACCTGGCCGTGCCGTATCTCTCGCTTACGCACTCGATCAACCATCTCGCGGTCGATCCCAAGCTGCTCGAGAACGTCCGCTACGCCACCTACGACTCGGGGCACATGATGTATCTCAGCCTCGAGGATCTCGAGAAACTCGAGCGCGACCTGCGGGCCTTCCTCGAACCCGCCGCCGACTGACGGCTGCGGGCGGGGCCGATCGAGGCCACGGCTGGCGCCCCCGGCGCTATTCGCACTGCTCACAGCGGCCCTTGAGCAGGACCTCGGTGACCGAGCCGATCCGCCCACCGGCGGGCTTCTTCGCCGCCTTGCCGTCGCCCGGCCGGGGCGTGATCGCCACCTGCACGTCGTCGAGGCAGGAGACCTCGCCGCAGGTGGTGCAGACGAAGTGGGGGTGGTCGTCTCCCTTGTGGCCGCCCCCGGCCCGCTTCGCCTCGAATCGCCAGACGTGGTCGCCAAGCTCGACGCGGGCCGCGAGCGCGGCCTCGGTGAGCTCGGTGAGGTTCCGGTAGATCGTGGCCCGGTCGAAGCCGAGGTGGGAGAGCGCCTCGGAGACCTCCGCATGCGTGAGGGGGCCGGTGGCCGTCTCGAGGTGCTGCATCACGGCCACGCGGGCCGACGTGCACCGCAGACCCGCCCCGCGGATGCGGTCACGCACGGCCTCGTCGCTGGGCGGCTTGCCTCGACCCATGCCCCCGAGTCTACCCGACCTCCACGCCGGCGAGCAGTTCCACGATCGCCCCCATGAAGGCGGGGAGGTCGGCCGGCTTGCGGCTGGAGACGAAATGCCGGTCCACCACCACCTGGGTGTCTTCCCAGATCGCGCCGGCGTTCATCAGGTCGTCCTTGATGCCGGGGCTGCCGGTCACCCGGACCCCGCGATAGACGCCGGCGGAGATCGGAATCCAGCCGCCGTGGCAGATGGCCGCCACCAGCTTGCCGCGGGCGGCGAACTCGCGGACTAGATCGAGCACCTTCTCGTCGCGCCGGAGCTTGTCGGGCATCCACCCCCCGTGGATCACGATCCCGTGGAAGTCGGCCGCCTCCATGTCGGCGATGGCGCCGTCGCTCGTGCAGGGGTAGCCATGCTTGCCGGAGTAGGTGCGGCCCTGCATCGCGCCGGCCACGACCACGTGGCCCCCGGCCTCCTCGATGCGAAGCTTGGGATACCAGAGCTCGAGATCCTCGTAGTCGTCGCCCACGAGCACGAGGATCCGGATGCCTTCGAGGGGACGCTGGGGAAGAAGCGGGTGGGTCACGGCGGGCCTCCTCTTGAAACGTGGGGCAGGGGTTCGACGGGGCGTCCGCAACTGCCCGTTCGTGCCATCCGCGGCAGGCCCATTGTCGCCGGCGCCGACCGCGGCGGCGAGTCCCCGTCGGCAAACCCCCACCGGAGAGCGGTCGACGCGACCGGGGGACACGCCCCTCGGACGCCCGTGCACCCGCGGGTTTCGGCCGCGCCGGCCCCCTCGTCAGAACGCCGCTTGACTCACCCAACCCTCACGCTACATTCACGCCCCGGCCTACCGGCAGTGGTCAGCGGATCGACCACCACAAGATGTTGCGATAGCACGCAGATGGACCTGCTTTCTGATTTTTCCGGTTGTGCGGCCTTTCCCCTGGGCTGAAAAGCTCATGCGGCACCCTCTGGGGGCCGATGTCAGATTGAAGTAGAACTATACGCCAGTATACTTTCCGGGCGGACTGAATCGCTCGGCAGGTGCCTGTTTCCACCTTTTCCAAGGAGCCCCTTCCCATGGCAGATTTCGACTCGGCCACGCTCGCCGGCACCGCCGCGCCCAGCCCCGCCACCAGCCAGCGGCAGACCGGTCGCACCGCCCTCGAAATCCGCCCCACCTTCTGCCCCACGGAGGTGGACAGTCCGTTCGACACGACGGAGTGGGAGCTGCGCACGGCGGCCATCAAGGGGGAGGACGGCAAAGTGCTCTTCGAGCAGCCGGCCTGCGAGATTCCGGCCGCCTGGAGCCAGCTCGCCACCAACGTCGTGGTGAGCAAGTATTTCTACGGCGAGATCCACACGCCCGAGCGGGAGCACTCCGTCAAGCAGCTCGTCCACCGCGTGGCCCGCACGATCGCCGACTGGGGCATCAAGGACGGCTACTTCAAGACGAAGCAGGACGGCGAGAACTTCTACCGCGACCTGGCCTGGCTCTGCATCCACCAGCACGGCGCCTTCAACTCGCCGGTCTGGTTCAACGTCGGCCTGTATCACCAGTACGGCGTGAAGGGCGCCCCCTGCAACTGGCGGTGGGACGAGGCCAAGCGCGACGTCGTGATGCCCGACAACCCCTACGAGTATCCGCAGGGCAGCGCCTGCTTCATCCAGAGCGTCCGTGACAACATGGAAGACATCATGGACCTCGCCCGCAGCGAGGCCATGCTCTTCAAGTTCGGCTCCGGCACCGGCACCGACCTCTCGACGCTCCGCAGCCAGCGGGAGAAGCTCGCCGGCGGTGGCAAGCCCTCGGGCCCGCTCTCGTTCATGCGGGTCTACGACCAGGTGGCGGCCGTGGTGAAGAGCGGCGGCAAGACGCGGCGGGCTGCGAAGATGCAGTCGCTCAAGGTGCATCATCCCGACATCATGGAGTTCATCGAGTGCAAGGCCAAGGAGGAGAAGAAGGCCCGCGTGCTCATCGAGAAGGGGGGCTACGACGCCAACTTCAACGGCGAGGCCTACAGCTCGATCCTGTTCCAGAACGCCAACCTCTCCGTCCGCCTGACCGACGAGTTCATGGAGGCGGTCGATCGTGACGACACCTGGACCACCCGCTGGGTGACCGATCCCTCGAAGGCCGGCCCGAGCTTCAAGGCCCGCCAGGTGCTCGACCGGATGGCCGAGTGTGCCTGGCAGTGCGGCGATCCCGGCGTCCAATACGACACCACCATCAACCGCTGGCACACCTGCCCCAACTCCGGCCGGATCAACGCCAGCAACCCGTGCTCGGAGTACATGTTCCTCGACGACACGGCCTGCAATCTGGCGAGCATCAACCTGATGAAGTTCCGCCGCCCCGACGGCAGCTTCGACGTGGAGCGGTTCGCGACGGCCTGCCGGATCTTCTTCATCGCCCAGGAGATCCTCGTCGATCACGCGAGCTACCCGACGCAGCGGATCGCCAGGAACAGCCACCTCTACCGGCCGCTGGGCCTGGGCTACTCGAACTTGGGCAGCCTCCTGATGGCCGACGGCCTGGCCTACGACAGCGACGCCGGCCGCGGCCTGTGCGGCGCGCTCACGGCCATCCTGCACGGTGCGGCCAACCGCACGAGCGCCGAGCTGGCCGCGGCAGTGGGGCCCTTCGAGGGGTTCGCCGCCAACCGGGAGCCGATGCTGAAGGTGATGC
This sequence comes from Planctomycetota bacterium, assembly GCA_046090525.1. GTDB lineage: Bacteria > Planctomycetota > Planctomycetia > Pirellulales > UBA1268 > QWPN01. The sequence continues at coordinate 4,410 of JBJTAA010000313.1, read as the reverse complement.
AGATGCACCGCGACGCGGTCGAGCGGATCGACCCGGCCTGCCCCCGCTACCTCCACGAGGCCGCCCGGAAGGTCTGGGACGACGTGCTCGCCGGCGGGCGGGCCCACGGCTACCGCAACGCCCAGGCCACGGTGCTCGCGCCGACCGGCACGATCTCGTTCCTGATGGACTGCGACACCACCGGCATCGAGCCCGACATCGCGCTGGTGAAGTACAAGCAGCTCGCCGGCGGTGGGATGCTGAAGATCGTCAACCAGACCGTGCCCCTGGCCCTGCGGACGCTGGGCTACGACGAGCCGGCCGTGGAGGGGATCCTCGCCTACATCAACGACAAGGACACGATCGAGGGGGCCCCGGGGCTCAAGCCCGAGCACCTGCCGGTCTTCGACTGTGCCTTCAAGCCGCGGCTCGGCGAGCGGAGCATCGCCTGGGAGGCGCACGTCAAGATGATGGCGGCCGCCCAGCCGTTCCTGTCGGGGGCGATCTCCAAGACGGTCAACATGCCGCGGGAGACGACGCCCGCCGACATCGCCCGGGCCTACCAGGAGGGCTGGCGGATGGGCCTCAAGGCGCTCGCGATCTACCGCGACGGCTCGAAGGAGAGCCAGCCGCTCTCCACGAGCACCGAGGGGGACAAGGCGGCCGCGAAGGCGGCCGCCGCCTCGCCGCGGCGGGAGCGGCTCCCCGACACGCGGCGGAGCGTGACCCACAAGTTCAGCGTCGGCGGCCACGAGGGCTACATCACCGTCGGCCTCTACGACGACGGCCGGCCGGGCGAGCTCTTCATCACGATGGCCAAGGAGGGCAGCACGATCGGCGGCCTGATGGACGCCTTCGGCACGGCCGTCTCCATGAGCCTGCAGTACGGGGTGCCGCTCGAGGTGTACGTGAAGAAGTTCTCGCACACCCGGTTCGAGCCCTGGGGCTACACCAAGAACCCCGACATCCCGGTGGCGAAGAGCCTGGTCGACTATCTCTTCCGCTGGATGGGCACGCAGTTCATCCCTGGCTACCGCGAGGCCAACCGGCCCGCGAGTGACGGCGGCGGCGGGGAGGCCGCCGCGGGGAGCGGCGACGCGGACAGCGAGTCCAAGCCCGCCGCCATGAAGGCGAGCGGGCTGGCCGATGGGCACGGAAAGCCCAAGACCAACGGCGAGGCCACGGCGAGCCGGGGCCGGCATCCGGGTGGCAACGGGGCGGCGGCCGCGAAGCCGGCCGTGGCGCGGCCGGCCGCGGCTCCGGCAGACACGGCGGCGGTGCTCGAACGGGCCGGTCTCAAGCTGGCGGTGGATCCGCAGGGATCGCTCGATGACCGCCAGAGCCAGTTCGCGAAGTTCCAGATCGACGCCCCGGCCTGCGACAACTGCGGCGCGATCACCGTCCGCAACGGCAACTGCTACCTCTGCCACAACTGTGGCAACAGCATGGGCTGCAGCTGAGCCCAGGGCGGCGGGGGCACCCAAGGCCCCCGCCGCCCAGCCCGGCCCGGGCAATCGGCGCAGGCCGCACAGGCCGACCGCGGCGGGCGACCGGCCGGCCCCGGACGATTGACTCGCGGCCGGGCGTCAACCATGCTTCCGGGACGGTCTTTTTGGCTCGCTTCCCCTTCCCGGCAGGTGCCTCGTGCGACGTTGTCTGCATGCGTTTCTGATCGGCCTCCTCACGCTCTCGCTGCTGGGTGGTCCGGCGCACGCCTGTTGGCGGTTGCGCCAGTCCAGGCACTGCCGGCCGGTCGTGGTCGTGCCGTCGTGTCCGCCGCCGGCTTGGGAAGTGTGCTGCGATCCCTGCGGCGCGCCGGCATTCGCGGTCGAGGAGTCGTGCCCGCCCGCTCACGACTGCTGCAGCGAGGTGGTCGTGCTGGCGCCGGCCGAGGCTGTGGCGGTGGTCGCCGCCGAGGCGGCGGCGCCGGAGCCGACGGGGCCGGTCGTGGAGCCCACGCCCGCCGCCGAGCCGGCCCCGACGGCTGTCGCCGCCGCCGAGCCGCGGCAGCCGAGCCTCGAGCCGATCGCGCCGCCGCCGGCACTCGAGCCGGCGGGCGACGCGGTCACGCCCGCGTCGAACGAACAGCCGATGCCGGAGTCGCCGGCTCCGGTGGCGGGCGATGCGGCCCCGTCGGTCGAGCCGAGTGCTGCGGCCGATCCCGAGATGCGGGAGGCCGAGACACCGGTCGATGACGCGGTGGAAGTTGCCACGCCTGAGCGGCCGGCTGCATCCGACGCGCCGCCGGCCGCTGGGTCCGAGGCGGCCGCCGTCGCGCCGAGTGACGAGGCGCCGGTCGACGAACCTTTGATGACGGAAGAGGCCGCGGCAGCGGCCGACGACGCCGAGCCGGCCCCCCCGCCGCCGCAGCCCCCGGCGGACGAGCCCGTCGCGCCGCCGCCTGCGCCCAAAGAGAGCAACATCTTCGAAGAACTCGATGCCGAGGAGTCGGGCGCCGAGCCGGCGGATGAGCCCGAGATGACGGAGCCCGCCGATCCGTTCGGTGAGCCGGCTCCGGAAGAGGAGCCCGCCGCGGACGAAGAGCCCGCCGCGGACGAAGAGCCGGCTGCGGACGAAGACGAGGAGATGGCCGACGCCGAGCCGGCCGACGCGCCGGCTCCTGCGGAGCCTGGCGACGACGAGCCGGCGGCACCCGCCGAGGGGCCGGCGGATGAAGACGACGCGGAAATGACCGAGGAGGACGCGAGCCCGGCTGACGGGGAACCGGCCGACCCGTTCGCCGAGGAAGACACGGCCGACCCGGCCGGCGCGGAGACCGACGAAGCGCCTGCCGACAGCGAGCCGGCCGCCGGCGATCCCTTCGCCGCCTCCGAGCCCGTGCGCCGGTGGATCGACGCCACCGGGAGAGCCGGGATCGTGGCCACGCTCGTCGACGTCGGGGCCGACGGCAGCTGCGTGCTCGAGACCCGCGGCCGGCGGATCGTGGTGCCGGTCGCGAACCTGAGCGGGCACGACCGGGACTACGTGCGGCGGGCGGGCATCAGGCTGGCGAAGATCCGCGGCCAGGAGGCCGGCGACACCGTGGCCGCCCCCGTGGCGGCACCGACCGACACCGCCGGGCTCTGAAGCCTCAGGCGTCGTCCAGCACCGCGACCGTCTCGAAGGCCTTGCCTTCGAGCATCTCGAGCGACGCGCCGCCGCCGGTCGAGACGTGGCTCACCCTGTCGGCGTAGCCGAGCTGCTCGACGGCGGCCGCGGAGTCGCCGCCGCCGATGATCGTCACGGCCCCCTTGGCGGTGGCAGCGGCGACCGCATCGGCCACGGCCTTCGTGCCCGCGTCGAACGGGGGCATCTCGAAGACGCCCATCGGGCCGTTCCAGACCACCGTGCCCGCAACGCGGATGATCTCGCCGTACCGGCGGGCCGTGTCGGGGCCGATGTCGAGCCCCTCGAACCCGTCGGGGATCGCACCGGCCGGCACGATCCGCTTGTTCGCGTCACCTGAGAAATCATCGGCGCAGTGCGTGTCGACCGGCAGGACGAGCTTGCCGGCGCCCTTGGCCAAAAGCGACTTCGCGAGGTCCACCTTGTCGGCCTCGACGAGGCTCTTGCCCGTCTTGCCCCCCTGGGCGAGCGAGAACGTGTAGGCCATCGCGCCGCCGATCAGCACGTGGTCGCAGATGGAGAGCAGGTTTTCGATCACCGCGATCTTGTCGGACACCTTCTTCCCGCCCAGGATCGCCACGAAGGGCCGCTTCGGCCGCGCGATGGCGTCGGCGAGATAGCGGATCTCCTTCTCGACGAGGAAGCCCGACACCGCCGGCTTGCCCTGGCGCTTCATGGCGACGGGCACCGCGTGCATGCTCGCCTCGGTGCGGTGGCAGGTGCCGAAGGCGTCGTTGACGTAGGCGTCGGCCAGGCCCGCGAGGCCGGTCACGTAGGCCTGGTCGTCCCCCTTCTTCTCTCCCTTGTTGAACCGCACGTTCTCGAGCACGAGCACCCCGCCGGCCGGCAGGGCCCCCGCCTTGGCCTGCGAGTCGGGGCCGCCGGTGTCGCCGGCGAGCGCCACCGGCCGGCCGAGCAGTTCGCCGAGCCGCGTGGCGACGGGGGCGAGCGAGAACTCCGCCTCGAAACCCTTGCCGCCGGGCCGCCCCAGGTGCGACATCAGGATCGCCTTGCCGCCCCGGTCGATGATCGAGCGGATCGTGGGCAGGGCCATGCGAATCCGGCGGTCATCGGTGATCGCCCCGGCGTCGTCCTGGGGCACGTTGAAGTCGACCCGGACGAGCACGGTCTTGCCGGCGGGATCGAGGGCGGCGACGGTCTGCTTGGGCATCGGGGCGGCTCCGGGCGGGGATGGAGAGGATGGTGGGTGGCCGGTATTCAACCGCATCGCCCGCGCCGCTGCAAACCGCCGTCCCGACGTGGGCTCGGGTTCGCCCGTGCCCTCTCGCTGGACGTTCACTCCGG
>JBJTAA010000312.1:0-22443 GCA_046090525.1 Planctomycetota bacterium | reverse complement strand
TCGGGATTGAGCAGGGCCACGAAGTCGGTCGTGGCCATGGCGAGCCCCCGGTTCGAGGCCGCGGCGAACCCGAGGTTCCGCCCGGCTGCGTCGAACGTCGTGCGGCCCGCGAGGGCCGGGGTCTCACCGACGAGCGTCCGCGCGGCCGCGAGCGACTCGTCGCTGCTGGCGTTGTCGACGACGACGATCCGCTCGGGCAGCGACGTCTGGCGGGCCAGGCACTCCAGGCACCGCGGCAGGTGCTCGCCGCCGTTGAAGTTGACGATCACGACGGTGACCGGGGCCGTTTTGCCTGCGGAAAGCGAGTCGTTCATGGTCCTCTTGTCCGCGTCGCTTGACGGTCATTCCGGCCCGTCCTAGTGTCGACGTGTCGGCCGGATTCACACCGTCCAGCCTCTTCCACCCGAGCCGCCCGGCCGTGACCGCCTCCCTCGAAACCGTCCCCGTCATGCCGGAGGCCATGCGGTCGCCGGAGCGTCCAGAGCGGCTGCAGCCCGCCGAGGGGGCCTGGGAAGACTGGTGGGCCGGCACACGCCGCGTCGACCTCTGGGGCACGCTGGCCTGGTATGACATCGTCCTCCGCTATCGCCGTTCGCTGCTGGGCCCGTGGTGGATCACGCTGAGCATGGGGGCCATGCTCGTGGGCATGGGTCCGCTCTACGCGGCCCTCTTCGGGGTGCCGCTGGCCCGGTTTTATCCCCACCTGGCGCTCGGGATCATCTTCTGGAACTTCCTCAGCACCTCGATCAACGACGGCTGCCAAGTGTTCATCGGGGCGGCTCCCTACCTCAAGCAGGGCGCCGTGCCCCGGAGCGTGTTCGTGTGGCGGAGCCTCGCGAAGCATCTGTTCTTCCTGGCCCATCACCTGGTGCTCTACCTGCCGGTGGCCGTGTGGGCGGGGCTGACCTGGAGCCCCCGGATGCTGCTCGTGCTCCCGGGGCTCCTCGTGGTGCTCGTCAATCTCCATGCGCTCTCGATCACGCTCGGCCTGCTCTCGGCGCGCTTTCGCGACGTGCCCAACATCGTGGCCAGCTCGCTCCAGCTGCTCATGTTCCTGACCCCGGTCTTCTGGTTCCCCGAGAAGCTGCCGGAGCGGTCGCGCTTCATTCTCTACAACCCGCTGGCCCAGTTGCTCGACGTCCTGCGGCTGCCCCTCTTGGGCGGGTATCCGGCGCCGGGCACCGTCCGCTTCCTGTTGTACTTCACGGCCCTGAACGTCGCCGTGGCCGCCGTGCTCTACGCCCGGCTGCGCCGTCAGGTCGTCTACTGGGTGTGACACGATGGCCCTGATCACGCTCGACGCCGTGTCGGTCGAATACCCCGTGTTCGGGGTCGACGGCGAGTCGCTCAAAAAAACGCTCACCGCGGCGGCCACCGGGGGTCGGATCGGCCGGGGCACGGGCATCACCGTGGTCGAGGCCCTGCGCGACGTCTCGCTCGAACTGCACGACGGCGACCGGCTCGGGGTAGTGGGCCACAACGGCTCCGGGAAGTCGACGCTCCTGCAACTGCTGGCCTGTGTCTACCCGCCCACCCGGGGGCGGTATGTCCACGTCGGCTCGATCGCGAGCCTCGTCAACCCGATGCTCGGGATCGAGCGGGAGGCGACGGGTCTTGAAAACATCATGATCCGCGGCCTCGTGCTGGGGATGAATCGCCGCACGATCCAGCGGCTTACCCCGGAGATCGCCGAGTTCAGCGGCCTCGGCGACTATCTCCACATGCCGGTGCACACCTACTCGACCGGGATGCTGATGCGACTGGCCTTCGCGATCACGACGAGCGTGCGGGCCGACATCCTGTTGATGGACGAGTGGCTGTCGGTCGGCGACGTGGAGTTTCGGCGGCAGGCGGAGGAACGGATCCGGGAGCTCGTCTCCCAGAGCGGGATTCTCGTGATCGCGTCGCATTCGGCCGAACTCATCGCCCGGGAGTGCAATCGGGTGATCGAGTTGTCGCATGGGACGATGGTGCGGGACGAACTGCTCGGCTGAGTCGCCAGCCGCTCAGGTGGCCGCCGCGCGACTCGCCGCTTCGAGCCTGCCTTCGGCGTGCCCGGCCCGCGACCACTCGGCGAGCGCAGCCTCCAGTGCCCTCTCCATGCCGCCGGCCTCGACGGCCAGTGGTGGCAGCGGCGAGTTCGAGCCTGCGAGCCCACGCAACTCGAGGTACAGCTCGTAGGCCCCCGGGTCGAGTTGTCGCACGAGCCACGGCCGCCAGGAGGCATGGTCGCTGTGGAAGAGCCTGGGCTCGCACTGAGGGCTCGGAAAGCCGACGGGCAGGTCGAGACGGGTGCGGACGGCGGCGGCGAATCCGGCCTGATCCTCGACCACTTGGGACGCCTCGACCACCAGGCAGCGGTCGACGGCCCGCCGGGCGAACTGCAGGAGCCGCTCGTTGTAGTGACGCCAGACCCCGAGCGCGAGGCGGGGCTCGGCGATGAACTCCGCGTTGCCGCGCCGAAAGAGCGAGTCGAGCACTTCCCAGGGACGGCGAAACACGAACACGAATCGGGCCTCGGGCAGCAGCCGTTTCCAGAAGTCGAGAAACAGCACCGTCCGCGGCTCCTTCCAGCCCCAGAGCCGCTCCTTGGCCCGGCGAGCGGCCACGATGTCGTGGGCCTCGGCGAGCATCAGCGCGGGCACCTCGGGCGCGCCTGCGGTGACGAAGCCGTCGGCGGACACGCCGTTGGCAGCCAGGGCTCGCTGGTGAAAGAGGAGCAGATCGACATCCTCGAAGTGGCCGCGGGGATTGGCCGCGTCGGCCCCCAGGAGCCGGTCTCCCATGTCGACCCCGGCGCTCGTCAAGATGGCCGCGGTCAGCGACGTGCCCGAACGGTGCATGCCGGTGACCACGAGGGCCGGCGGCGTGCGGGGCGGCGAACTGGATGCCCTGGTGGGCGATGTTTCCATGCGTTGGGGATGGTCGGGACTCGTCCCGAGAAAGAAGGCCTCGGCCGGTTCAAGGCCGCGAATCATCGCGAGTATACTCAGCGACGTTCATCCACAGACGCAAACGCGAACGCACAGCGAGGGCGGAGGGAACGTGAGGCTAGGCCGAAGGTTGGGCGAGATCGCCGTGCGGCTGCCGCTGCTGGGCCCCGTGGCCAGTCGGCTGCGGGATCACATCCGTCGCCGCCGCCTGCCCAAGGGTTCCGTGGTGATTCCGGCGGCGGCCAGCCGGGTGGCGATCGATCCCTACCTCCCCTCGCGGGCGACCGACTGGCCCGTGCCCGACTCCGTCGCGGTTGCGATCGTGATCCCGGTCTACCGGGGGTGCGAGGAGACGAAGCGCTGTCTCGAGTCGGTGCTCGCGCACCGCGGGCGGGTGCCGGTCGAGGTGCTCGTCGTCGACGACTGCTCGCCCGAGCCGGAGATTCGCGGGTGGCTCGACGGCCTCGCCGCCCGGGGCGAGATCACGCTCCTGCGGAACGACTTCAATCGGGGTTTCGTCGCCAGTGTGAACCGCGGGATGCGGGAGGCCGGCGCGCGGGACGTGGTGCTGCTCAACAGCGACACCGAGGTGCCAGCGAACTGGCTCGAGCGACTCGTTGGCCATGCCTACGCCGGCGAGCGGATCGGGAGCGTGACCCCCTTTTCGAACAACGCCACGATCTGCAGCTGGCCGGCCCTCCCGGGTGGCGCCCTGCCGGCTGGAGTGTCGCTGGCGGCCATCGACACTGCGTGTCATGCCGCCAACCGCGGCCGACAGGTCGAGGTGCCGACCGCCGTCGGGTTTTGCATGTACATCCGCCGCGACTGCCTCGACGCGGTCGGTCCGTTCGATGAAGCCGCCTTCGGTCGGGGCTACGGTGAGGAGAACGATTTCTGCATGCGTGCCCAGGCTGCCGGCTGGAAGCACGTGCTGGCCTGCGACACCTTCGTGTATCACGTGGGTGAAACGAGCTTCGGCAAGGACTCGCCGCATCGTTCAGCCGCCTGGGAGGTGCTGACCCGACGCCACCCGGGGTATCCAGCCGCGGTCGCCCGACACGTCGAGGCGGACCACGCTGCCCCGGCCCGACTGGCAGCAGCGGCGGCCCTGTTCAAGGCCGCACCGCAGCCCGTGGTGCTGCTCGTGACGCATGCGCTCGGCGGGGGTACGGATCGGCACATCAGCGATCTTCTGGCCGCCGTCGGCGAGCGCGTCCACTTTCTTCGGCTCGAGCCGGGGCAAGGGGGCGTCCGGCTTTCCGTGCCGGGATTGCCCGGGTTGCCTTCGATCGTCTTTCATCCGGAGGGGGTGCCGCAGCTGGCCGAACTGCTCAGCTCGTTCGGCATCGATCGCGTGCACGTCCATCACTGGCTCGGACTGGGGATGGATCTTCGCCACCTGATCGACGCGCTCGGCGTGCCCTTCGACCTGACCGTGCACGACTACTATTCCGTCTGCCCCCGCATCAATCTGATCCGGTCGCCCGACACCGGATATTGCGGTGAGCCCGGTCCCGGCGGGTGCAACTCCTGCATCGCCGCCCGCTTCGAGCACGGCCTGACGGATATCACCGAGTGGCGCGGCCGTTCCGCCTGGCTCGTGAACGAGGCTGAGCGGGTGATCTGCCCGAGCGAGGACGCCAGGCAGCGGATCAGCCGCTATGCCCCGCACGCCCGGCTCGTGGCGATTCCTCACGAGCCGGTCACGGAGCCCGTCTGGCGGGTCGCCGCACCACCCCTCCGGCCGGGCGAGCGGATGCGGATCGGCATCCTCGGGGTGGTGGCCAAGCACAAGGGGCTCGACGCCCTCGCCGTCGCGGCCGAACTCGATCCACACCGCTATGAGTTCGTGGTGATCGGGTACTGCGAACCACCGCTGCCCCGGCGGGTTCGACGTGCCGTCACCGAGACGGGCCCCTACCAGGATGCCGACCTGACCCGGCTCGTCGCCGCGTCGGGGGTGCATGTCGTTTGGTTCCCGGCCCGCTGGCCGGAGACCTACAGCTACACGCTTTCGGCTGCCATCGCCGCCGGGCTGCCGATCATCGCGCCCCCGCTGGGCGCCTTCCCCGAGCGGCTCGTCGGCCGGCCGCTGACGTGGGCCGCCGAGGCGACCACCGACAAGACGACCCTCGGTCGGCTGTTCGCAGAAGTCCGCGCTGCGCTCGAGACGAGCGCAGGCGAGTCGGTAGAAGGCCCGCGCCAGACCACCGGCGACGATTTCTACGCCACTTCCTACGTGGTTCCGCCCGGTGCCCGGGAGGGCGTGCCTCGGCGGCCGGTTCGCTCGCTCAAGCGAGACGGGATCGTGTCGGTGCTCGTGCTGCCCGACCGGCGGAGTGATGGAGGTGTCTCCCCGTGTGGCTCGATTCGGCTCGTGCAGCCATTCGACGTGGTGGCGGGAGGTGCGACCGACCTGCTCGTGGAGCACGTGGACAGCCGGAGCGTCTTTCATCGGGCGGCCGACGTGCTCGTCTGTCAGCGGCATGCGGTGGCCACGGTGGCCGAGGCCGACCGGCTGATCGAGCACTGCCGCCGCTGCGGCATGCGGCTGGTGTACGACCTCGATGACGATCTGCTCAGCATCCCCGACGACCACCCCGAGGCCGCTCCCTTGCGGGCGCTCGCCGCGGTCGTCCTGCGGCTCTTGCTGGCCGCCGACCGGGTCTGGGTGGCTACGCCTGCGCTCGCCAGCCGCTTGGCGGGGCTGCGGCCCGACGCGGAAGTGGTGCCCAACGCCCTCGATGACCGGCTCTGGCAACCGCCGCCGCCGCGCCGGGCCGATGGCCAGATCAGGATCGTCTACATGGGGACCGCGACGCACGACGGGGAACTGGCGTTTCTCACTCCGGTGGCCGCCGCGCTCCGGCGGCGGTACGGCGACCGGGTTCGGTTCGAGGTAGTGGGCGTGACCTCACGGGCTCTGCCCGGCGGCTTCGACCGGCGGCTTCCCGATGGGGATGCCGCCAATGCCTCCTATCCCGGCTTCGTGGAATGGTTCGGCCGCCAGCGGTGGGAGATCGCGGTGTCGCCACTGGTCGATGGTCCCTTCAATCGCTGCAAGTCGGCGATCAAGTTGATGGACTACGCGGCGCTCGGGTTGCCGATCGTCGCCTCGCGGCATCCCGAATACGAGAACGCTTTCGGGGGCGACCACGGCGTGCTCTTGGTCGAGAACGACGAGGCGATGTGGATCGACGCCCTCTCGAAGCTGATCGACGATTCCGGGGCCCGGGAGCGGGCTGGCCGCCTGGCCCGGGAGCATTGCCGCGCCCGACACACGCTCTCGCGGCACCGGGATTTCCGGGAGTCGGCAATCCGCCGGGCGGCGGTGCCGCCGCTCGAGGGCTCCGCCCGGCCTTCTTCCTGGCGACTCGATGACGCCGGGGAAGCCGGCCCGTCGCGGGCGATGATCGAGGCTGCATTCAACGCCGGCACCGGGACCCGCGTGGCGGAGTTCGCCGAGCTCGACTCCCTCGGTCACGAGACCCAGGATTTCGTGATCTGTGACGGTCCGGCCGCCACGGCGGATCGTCATGTGCTCGCCGAGAAGCTCGGACGGGTGTTGCGCCCGGGTGGGGTCGTGCTGCTGGTTTCGCCGCCGCCGGCGGAGGGTGACTCGGCCAAGCGCGACGGCTTGGCCACCGCGTGGCCGCCGGGAGGTGATTCCCAGGAGCCGGCCTTCCGCGTCGAGTTTCGCGGGGAGGACGCGGCCGCCGGCCAGTTGATCACCGTGCTGCGGAAGGCCGGCCTGCGGCCGGATGCGCCACGGGATGAACCGGACTCGCGAGTCGTGCTCAGTTTTGGGCCCCCGGTTGTCACGTCGGCGGCCGCGGCACCGACGTCGCTTTTGAAGATCCGCCCCGGTGACGAGACCGGATCGCACCCGCGGTATCCCCGGTGGCACGGCGTGGTGCCGCTGCCGCCCGAGGGCTTGATGTGGAGCGCCGGGGCGCCGGACGTCGAAAACTTCTTGGTCGTCGGCGACGCCTGGGCACAGGTCGTGCGCCGGCACCTGCCGCCGCGGGGGAGCGTGCTGGACGTTGGCTGCGGCTGTGGCCGGCTTGCCAGGGTGCTGGCCGCCGATCCGACGCTCGGCGGCTACGTCGGGTTCGACTGCATCGCCGCGAGCATCACCTGGTGCCAGACCCACGTCCTGCCGGCCTTCGCCGGCCGGCGGTGTGAGTTTCATCGCGTCGACGCCCGCTCGGCCGAATACAACCCCGCCGGCACGGTCCGGTCGCAGGACGTCCGCTTTCCCTGTGGCCCGGCGAGCATGGACGTGGTCGTCGCGGCGTCCCTGTTCACGCACCTCCTGGAGGTGGACGCGGCCCGCTATCTGCGCGAGATCGCCCGGGTACTCAAGCCCCGGGGCGTGGCCCTGCTCACGATCCGAGCCACCGCTGCGCCGGGCGAGACCTACGCCGGCAACGAGAGCTGCATCGACGTCGACCGCCGACACTTTTTGGCCATGGCCCGGAAGGCAGGCCTGGAGTTGCGCGCTGAAGTGGAGGACTTCGTCGGTGAGACCCTGCTCGTGATGGGGGCCGACGTGCCCCTGCCCACCGTCGCGGCGCCGGTGGAGGAATCGGCCCTCTCGGGAGCATGATGCCATGGCCGCACACGAGATGGAGCTCAAGGCCGGAGAGGAGTTCTTCGACGAGGAAGGGTATCTGCTGGCCAATCCCGACGTGGCCCAGGCGGTGCGCGCCGGTCAGTTCGCCTCGGGCCGGCAGCACTTCGACCTCTATGGCCGTCACGAGCAGCCAGGCCGCTGGATGCGCATGAGCTCCCGGATCCGCGACGCCAAGCGGGCCAAGATCGAGCGGATCCTGCCGCTTTTGCGCCGCGATGTGGCGGCCTTGCGCCAAGAGACCTGTATCGACTGCCTGCCGGCGAGCGTCCGCCAGCGCTGGAACATCGTCGATACCTCGGCGGTCTCGCGGCACGGGTACGGGGACGAGGTCAAGACGATCATCGCCCGCCATCCCGGCGGCCTGATCCTCGACGTGGGGGCTGGCTGCCGGCCGGTCTACTACGACAACGTGGTCAACTACGAGATCGTTCCTTACGACACGACCGACGTGTTGGGGGTAGCCGAGGAGTTGCCCTTTCGCGACGGCGTGTTCGACGCGGTCGTCTCGGTGGCGGTGCTCGAGCACGTCAAGGACCCCTTCCGCTGCGCCGCCGAGATGGTGCGAGTGCTCAAGCCCGGGGGTGAGCTCTACTGCGAGGTGCCGCTCTTGCAGCCGGTGCACGGCTATCCGCATCACTACTACAACATGACGCACCAGGGGCTGCGCAACCTCTTCGAGGGCTGCCTGACGATCGACCGGGTCTGGGTGCCGCCGCACATGCATCCGATCTGGGCGCTGACCTGGATTCTCGAGAGTTGGACGAAGGGGCTCGACGAGGCGACGCGGGAGCGGTTCCTCGGACTCACGGTGCGCGACCTGATCCGGGATCCCTCGGCCTGCGGCGACCTCGACTTCGTGGCCGGGCTCTCGGACGCAGTCCGCACGGAACTGGCATGTGGCAACGCCCTGTCGGGCCGCAAGCCGCCGCCCTGAGAGACCTCCGAGGCATGAAGCCGACCGACACTGCCAGCCCTTGGCCCAAGACCTTCGCGCCGGTGCTGTGGTGGGTGGCCACGACGCTCGTCGCGATCACGCTGGCGCCGCTGCTGTGGCGCTGCCCGCAGGGCCATCTCGATTCGTCGTGGGGAACCGTGCTCTGGCACGCGGCCGAACGGGGGCTGGCCTTCGGGAGGGACATCGTCTTCACCTACGGGCCCCTCGGCCACGTGACGACGGGCGGGGCCGCCGACGGGCCATGGGCCGCCACCTTCTGGACCGTGACGGGGTTCACTTGGCTGGCGATTGCGCCTGTGGCGCTGCTCCTCAGGCAACGCCCCTGGCCGCTCGCCGCGGGGCTGGTAGTGGTGCTCTTGGCGCTCCCCTGGTTCGTGACCGGACTCGACACGCTCGTGCCCGCCGGCCTGATGGCCTGGGGCATCCTTGCGATCACCACCGACCGCGAGCCGCGGCTCGCCTGGCTCGGCCTGGCGACGCTCGCGGGCCTGGGCGGCCTGATGAAGTTTACGTGGCTCGTGCTGGGGCTCGTGACAGTGCTGGCGGTTGTCGGTGACCTCGTGCTCAGGCGGCGATTCCGGGCGGCGACGGTGCCCGTGCTTGGGGGGCTGGCCGTGTTTCTCACCGGCTGGGCGGTGGCCGGACAGTCCCTCGTGAACCTGCCTGCGTTTCTCACCGGTGGCTGGCAGTTGGCGGCTGGCTACGCGAAGGCGATGGGTATGCCGGGGCCACGGGACGTGCTGTTGCTCCAGGCGGCCGGCAGTGGCCTCGTCCTCTGCTCCGCCGCGGTGGCCGCGCGGCACGCGGCACTCCCCGCCGGGGAAAACCTCCTCGCCCGCCGCGGGCTCTTGGGGTCGTGGCTAGCCGTCCTCACCTTCCTGGCGTGGAAGCACGGGGTCCTTCGGGCCGCGGAAGGGGACATCCATGGGGCCATCTTGGCGGCGTGGAGCGTCATCGCCTGTTTCTCCCTGACGGCGATCCCGACACCTCGTGTGGACGTGGTGCGGCTCGGCGTCACGCGGGCCTGCGCGGTTGCCTTCCTGGCGATCGTCCTCGTGCACCGGATGGGGTTCGGCCCGCTCGAGGCACACGTGGTGGCCAGCCCGCAGCGGCTCGTCGACCACGTGCGGATGCTCCTCGGCAGCGATCCGCGGCAGGCTGTCGTGGCAGTGGCCTGTCCGGCGAAACTGGATGAGTTGGCCCTGCCGGCCGTGAAGGCGATCGTGGGAGATGCGTCGGTCGACGTGTTCGGCCATTGCCAGGACTATGCGATCGCCAACGGCTTCGCCTACACCCCGCGGCCGGTGTTCCAGAGCTATTCGGCCTATAGCCGCTGGCTCGACGAGCGCAACGAACGCTTCTATCTGGGCGACCAGGGCCCGCGCTATTCGCTTCTGGCCCTGGAGCCGATTGACGGCAGGTTCCCACCGCTCGAGGACGCCCTTTGCCTCCGGGCGATCCTCAAAAACTACCGCCTGCGTGGCCGAGAAGAGCCGTTTCTCGTGGCCGAACGCATATCGGCCGAGCCGGCGACGCTCGAGCAAGTCGCCGCGGGCGTGGCCCGGATCGGCGAGCGTGTGGGCGTCGAGGGTCACGACGCCGACGACCTGTGGCTCGAGATCGAGCTTTCCCCGAGCCTCCGTGGACGCCTCGAGTCGCTCCTGGTGAGGCCACCGCGGTGTGGCATCCGGCTCTGGAGCGACGCCGATCCGGACACCGGACGAGCCTGGAACGCTCCCGCGGCCATGCTCGCGGCCGGCTTCATCGCCAGCCCGCTTCTGGAGAGCACGGCGGACGTGGCCGCCGCGCTGACGTCGGGCCCGACCCGCAGGCTGCGGGCCTTCGCCGTCGAGGCCAAGCGGGTGGCCGGCGGGCAGTATCGCTGGCGGCTGTCGGCACTGCGGGGCGGCCTGGTGGGCCATCCGGCTGCGGCTCAGGCGGCGGCCGAGTATCCCGGCTTCGCGGTCACGCCCGCTGCGTGCCGGTCGCGCACGCCCACGATGATCGTGGAGGAAGCGGGCACGCGGATGCTCAAGGTCGATCCCCCGAGTGAGATCGTGATCGACGTTCCGGCCGAGGCGACGACCGTGGAGGGCGCCTTCGCGATGCTGGCGGCGGCCTACGAGGAGGGCGCGACCGATGGGGCGGAGTTCATCGTCGCGTGTGGGCCCCGGGCAGCGGAGCCGCAGGAACTCAGCCGCCGATTGCTCGCCCCCGAGACCAGGCCCGAGGACCGTGGCGTGCAACGCTTCTCACTCCCGCTGCCGCCCGGCGACGAGCGGCGGCTCATCCTCCGCACCACGAACGGGCCGGCCGACAACGCCCTGTGGGATTGGGCCTGCTGGGCGGACGTGCGCTTCGGCGTCGACGGCCGGCCTCCGCAGGCAAGCCCGGCCAACGACTGATCGCACATGCGTTCGGCGACCGTTGCGGGGAGACGGTCAGCGGTCGGCCGCGGAGGCGTTGGTGAGGATCAGCACGTCATCCTCGAGCCCGATCCCGCCGCTGGGCGTCACCTCGATTCGCCCGCCATCGGCCGTCTCGATCGCCGCGGTCAGGGTAGGGCTGGCTGAATCGGTCGGGATCTCGGCAGTGAGCCGGGCACACAGGGCGTTGGCAAACAGCCGCGCCGATCGCCAGCCAAAGGCCTGGTTCACGTCGGAACTCGGCAGCCAGATGGGCACCCGCGTCAGCCGTCCATTCAGCGTGAGATGCAGCCACGACGGCGCTCGATGCCCGACAGCCCATCCCTGCACCCGGCACGTTCCGTGATCTTGCCGCAATTCGACACGATAGAGGATCGAGTTGCCGGCGAGTGGTTCCGGCTTGCTTGCTGGCAGGCGGGGTGCCGGAGCGCGTGCCTTGGCTGTCGCCTTGGAAAACCAAAGGAGGTAGCTCGGCGATAGGTCTCGTGGCTGCAGCAGCGAAAAGTACCGTGGCCCGAGCTGCTTGGCCCGGGCCACGACCTTTGCGCGGGTCGGCGGTGAAACGCCACATTGGGTCACATAGGTTTCGAGTGCCTGGCAGCCGCACGGATCAGCCCGCAGCGGCAGCGCCTCGGCCGTGGCAAAACCGTGTTGCTGCGCGAGCCACTCGATTTCCTCGGAGTAAAACAGATGCTTGTCCTCGCGGCTTGCCAGAAAGTCGAGGTCTCCCATGTGCGACAAGTTCAGGTTCACTTCGGCGAGCCAGTTCACCATCAGTGGAACGTCGGGATTGCCCGGTTCGTCGTGCTCGAGATCCATCAGGATGTCGGCGAGTGTCGTGAGCAGCGCTCGGTGGAAGCGGGCGTTCGGTTCCACGAAAAACGCGACTCCGCTGGGGCGAAGCACCCGCGCCATATCGGCCAAAAAAGCCTCAACGTCGAGGATGTGGTGCACCACCGATGACCCGAAGCAACTGTCGAAGCTGGCGTCCCTGAACGGTGAGTCGGCGGCACCATAGGTGAGAAACAAGAGTGGCTGCCGCTGATCCAGCCCTGTCCGCACGAGCCGGTTGCGGCAGATCTCCAGCATCTTCACCGACACATCCGTGACCACCAGGGAGCGGGTCTCGGCGGACAGGATCAGGGGAACGGTCTGCCCGCCGGTCCCAGCCCCGATTTCAAGCGTGTCACCGAGTGCCGCCGGCCACCGCCCGGCCGCGCTCCGCTTCAGTTCGGCAAACAGCGGCGACGGCTCGTCGGAGATCATGTACAGGCTGTCATAATCGATGTCGTCGAGCGTGGTTGTCTCGCGGCCGGCGACGAAATCGATGATTCCCTCGGAGATGGCATGGGCTGTACCGCAGCCGAGGCACCGGACCGCTGCTGCCTCCGTGGCGAGGTGCGGCCCGCGGCAAGACGGACACCGCAGGATCGGAAGCCAGTCGTTGAGCAAGGGCATCGGAAACCCGACGGGACGTGTTCTTGAAGGGTCGGAATTCTAACAGGACCGGGTGATGCAAGCCTGGCGTCAGCCCGCGGCGTAGAGCAGCAGCGGGCTGCCGAAGAAGTCCTGCTCGACGAGACCTCGCCACGTGGCCAATCGACTGCGGAAGAGTTGGCCGCGGGCCGCGGAGGTTTGCAGCAGATGGTCTTCGAGATGCTGCCGATAACGTCTGGCCTGCGATGGCCGGGCGAGGAAGAGTTTGTTGGGGCCGCAGGCGACACCGACCAGGGAAGGCCGTGTCTCCAGAAACGCGTTCACCGCCCGGTTCACGCCGATGGCCAGTGGATTGAGAAAATCGTCGATCGCCACGAGTCCATCGGGAGCGAGCGCGGCGCCGGCCAGTCGCAGGTCGTGCAGGACATCCGGGTAGTCATGCGAGCCATCGACGCTGATGAACCGTGCGGGCCTGCCGATCATGCGAAGGAGCGATTTCGCGTTCAGATCGCGCGACGATCCCTTGTGCAACGACAGCCGCGGCATGAACTCGGGCATGAGCGCCGCCAGGCCGTCCGTGACCACGGGCAGTTCCTTGAACTGGAAGGTGTCGATCCCGAACACCTGCGAGCCGGTCCGGGCGGCCGAGTGCATCAGCAGCGACAGGTATTTGCCGCAGTAGACGCCGATTTCCACGAGCGGCGCGTCTGCTGCCCAGCCCTCCTGGAGCCGCAACAGGTCGGCCGTCACCGCGGCATCGTCGTCGGTGAGCCAGCCCTCGAGGTGGGACGTCACCCGGCCGATGAACTCGGCGTCAGGATCAAGGACGGACATTGCAGCCTCCGGCTGAAGCGTTCGACGTGAATCGCGGCAGAAGTTATCTGGGCCGGTCGAGGAGGCTCGCCGCGGCGTCGCGGGGCGAGAGCACCGGCTCGGCCGTGAGCGGCCAACGAATCGCGAGCGTCGGGTCGTCCCAGCGGATGCACTTCTCACAGCCGGGCGCATAGAACGCAGTCGTCTTGTAGAGCACCTCGGCGGTTGCGGAGAGCACGAGGAACCCGTGGGCCAGCCCCTCGGGCACCCACAGCTGGCGCCGGTTTTCCGCCGACAACTCGACCCCCACCCAGCGGCTGAAGGTCGGCGACCCGGGGCGGATGTCCGCGGCCACGTCGAAGATCGTGCCGGCCACGACCCGGACGAGTTTGCCCTGCGGCTGCGGCTCTTGGTAGTGCAGCCCGCGAAGCACGTGGCGGCGGCTGGTGCTGTGGTTGTCCTGCACGAACGTGACGGCCCGACCCACCGCCTGAGAAAACGCCCGCTCGTTGAAGCTCTCGAAGAATGACCCGCGGTCGTCGGCAAACACCTGCGGCTCGAGGACGAGCACCCCCGGGATGTCGGTGGGCGTCGCCTTCATGGCAGCGGCCCTTCGTCGGCGAGCTCGAGCAGGTATTCGCCGTAGCCGCTCTTCGCGAGCGGCCGGGCCAGCGCCCGCAGCGCCGCCTCGTCGATCCAGCCCTGCCGCCAGGCGATCTCCTCGGGACAGCAGATCTTGAGGCCCTGCCGCTTCTCGAGCGACTGGATGAACTGGGCCGCCTCGAGCAGGCTGTCGTGGGTGCCGGTGGCGAGCCAGGCGTCGCCGCGGCCCATCAGTTCGACGGCGAGCTGGCCGCGGTCGAGGTAGGCGCGGTTGACGTCGGTGATCTCGAGCTCGCCGCGGGCCGAGGGCTTGATGCGGCGGGCGATGTCCACGACCTGCTCATCGTAGAAATACAGTCCCGTCACGGCGTAGCGGCTGCGGGGCTCGCGCGGCTTCTCCTCGACCGACACGGCCCGGCCGGAGGCGTCGAACTCGACCACACCGTACCGCTCCGGATCCGCGACGGGATAGGCGAAGACCGTTGCCCCCGCGGTGCGGGCGGCCGCGGACTGGAGCCGCTCGGCCAGGCCGTGGCCATAGAAGATGTTGTCACCGAGCACGAGCACCGCGGGGCCGCCCGCCAGGAACGCTTCCCCGATCAGAAAGGCCTGGGCGAGCCCATCGGGCCTGGGCTGGACGGCGTAGTCGAGCCGGATTCCCCACCGGCTTCCGTCGCCGAGCAGGTCGCGGAAGCGGGGCGTGTCCTGGGGCGTCGAGATCACGAGGATCTCACGGATGCCCGCGAGCATGAGTGCGCTCAGCGGGTAGTAGACCATCGGCTTGTCGTAGACCGGCAGGAGCTGCTTGGAGACGGCGAGCGTCGCGGGGTGAAGCCGCGTGCCGCTGCCGCCGGCGAGGATGATGCCTTTCCGTGAGGTCATGCGGCCGATGCCGAGAGGGGAAGACCGGAGGACGCGCTAGGGCCCGGCCGCCGCCAAAGCCGCGACCGCCGCGCGGACGCCATCTTCCCACTTGGGCAGCCGGTGTGCGAGGGCGGTCTCCAGTTTCTCGGTGCACAAGCGGGAGTTGGCCGGGCGCCGGGCGGCGGTGGGATATTCGGCGGTCGTGAGGGGTCGGACGGCACCGGGCCGCACCCGTACGGGCAGCCCGGCCTCACGGGCCGCCGCGAGGAGAAACTCGGCGTAGGCATGCCACGTCGTCTCTCCACGGGCGGCGAGGTGGTAAAGACCGGTGGCGATGGACGTCCACGGGTCGGCCGCCCGGCGCAGGACTTCCGCCGTGACCTCGGCGATCAGGGCCGCGGAGGTCGGCACGCCCTGCTGATCGGCGACCACGCCGAGCTCGTCCCGCTCGCCGGCCAGCCGGAGGATCGTGCGCAGGAAGTTCGTGCCGTGCGGGGCGTAGACCCAGCTCGTGCGAAACACGTAATGCCGTCCCCCCGCCGCCGCGACGGCCCGCTCGCCGGCGAGCTTCGTCCGGCCGTACACCGACTGCGGGCGTGGCTCATCGGCCTCGCCGTATCGTCCCGCAGCCGTGCCGTCGAAGACATAGTCGGTGGAGTAGTGGACGAAGAACGCACCCTGCCGCGCAGCCTCCGCGGCGATCGCGGCGACGGCCGTCGCGTTGACGAGCTCCGCCCGCTCGGGCTCATGCTCGGCCCGGTCCACGGCCGTGTAGGCGGCCGCGTTGACGATTCCCCCGGGACGCTCGCGGGCCAGGAGCGCCACGACCTCGTCCGGCCGCTCGAGATCGGCCCGCGAGCGGTCGCAGGCGACGAGCTCGCCGATGTCCGGCAGGACGGCCGCGAGTTCGCGCCCCACCTGCCCGGTCGCTCCCAGCAGCACGATCTTCATGACCGCTCGGCTTCCGCGGGGTGCCTGGCGGGTGGATGGGACCGCCGATAGTCGCCCCGGCTGAAATACTTCTCGAGCCACACGTAGGCCACGATGAAGAAGTAGCGGCTGCCCATCTCGCGGATTTTGAGCTTGGCCATCCCGGTGCGGCGGTTTCGCCAGGTGATCGGGATCACCGTCCAGGTGTAGCCGCGGACGATCGCCTTGAGCGGCAGCTCGACCGTGATGTTGAAGTGCGGCGCGAGGATCGGCAGGCAGCCCTCGATCACCTCGCGGCGGTAGGCCTTGAAGGCGTTGGTGGTGTCGTTGAGCCGGATCCGGAAGAGCACCTTCACGAACCAGTTGGCCAAGCGGTTGAGGAACAGCTTCATGCGGGGATAGTCGATCACGCCGCCACCCTTCATGAACCGGCTGCCAAACACGCAGTCCCAGCCTTCCTCGAGCTTTCGCCAGTAGCGGACGACGTCGCGGCAGTCGTCGCTCTCGTCGGCCATCATGATCACCACCGCGTCGCCGGTGAACGCGGCCAGTCCCCGCTGGATCGCCCGACCGAAGCCATGCGGACCAGGGTTTTTGACCGGCATGAGTTCCGGGATCCGGGCCTTCGCCCCCTGGAGCAGGGCCCAGGTCGCGTCGGTCGAGCCGTCGTCCACCACCACGATCTCGTGCGGCACGCCCTGCATGCGCAGTTCGAGGTGCAGGTGCTCGACCGTGGAGGCGATGCAGCCCTCCTCGTCGCGGGCCGGGATCACGACCGAGAGCTTGTGGAGTCGGCTGGACGCCGGGGCAGGGCCCGGGGCCTTCGCCGGCCCGCCGGTCGCGGCCCGCTCACCCGCCGCAGCGGTCGAGCCAGCCGGGATGTCGTTCGGCATGGTCGGCGATCTCCTCGAAGATGCGCTCGGGCGTGTGGGCGGGCTGCCAGCCATGCCGTGCGGTCGCGGCTGCGTGGTCGAGCACCACCCAGGGAAGGTCGTAGGGACGCGGCTCGGGGTTGGCCGCCACATCATGGGGCCCGAGTCGTGCGGCGCACCAGGCCGACAACTCGGCCAGGCTCGTGGCGCTCGCCGCACCGCCGGACGCATGGACGAGTTCCGGCTCGCCACCGCGGGCTTGTGAGAGTTGCCGGAGCACGAGGTCGGCGAGATCGTCGGGATGCAGGCAGTCCCGCACCTGCAGGCCGCGGCCGCCGAAGCCGATGAAGGAGAGCGGCCGGCGGGCCGCCCAGCGATGGATCCACCAGGAAAAGATCCCCTGGTCGGCCCGGCCGAACTGGCCGGCACCGGCCAAGACGCCGCAGCGGTCGATCACCAGCGGCGTGCCGGCCAGATGGGCGTATTCGAGCGCGAGCGTCTCGCCGGCGAGCTTGGTGGCGCCGTAGAGCGAGACGGGCGCGGCCGTCGAGAAGGCCTCGGTGATCCCGCCGGCCGAGACCCCTGCGGGCAGCGGCTGCGCTCGGTCGAGGGCAAACGCCGCCGCGTCGCTTCGGCCTGCCCGCTCGACGAGCGGCAGCCGGCAGAGCGCCGGGATCGAGTAGACGCGGCTGGTGCTCAGGAGCACGACGCCTGCCTGCCAGGTCGCCGCGGCCTCGAGGAGGTTCGCCGTGCCGACGAGGTTGTGATCCACGAGTTGCCGGCGGCCGGTATGCCCCCCGGCAGCCGTGCCGGCCAGGACGCTCGGCTCGGCGGCCGCGTCGATCACCCAGTCGCAGGGCCCCAGGGCCTCGATGTCGGCTGCCACGCGGACGTCGCCGTGAACCACGCGGACGCCCCGCGCCTCCAGGTCGGCCACGTTCGTCTCGCTGCCGCGGCGGCGCAGGCTGTCGAGGACGGTGAGCGCGAGCCCGGAGCGGGCGGCCAGGAACCGCCGGCAGAGCGCCGCCCCCACGAACCCGCAGCCACCGGTGACGAGAATCTTCATGGGTCGTCAGGTCGCCCGGGCGCGTCGCTCGTGGGCCGCGACGATCTGGTCGAACGTCTCGCCGAGTGAAATCTCAGGCCGCCAGCCGGGGTAGTCGGCCTGCATCCGCCGGAGATCCGAGTAGTAGCAGATGTGGTCGCCGGCCCGAGCCTGCTCGTCGTAGACCCAGTCCATCGGCTTTCCCGTCCGCGCGGCCACCAGGTCGAAGGCCTCGAGGATCGAGCAGGAGTTGTCCTTGCCGCCGCCGATGTTGTAGACGGCCGCCGGCCGCGGGGCGGCGATGAAGCGGCCGATGAAGGCGGCCACGTCGGCCGCATGGATGTTGTCGCGGACCTGCTTGCCCTTGTAGCCGAAGACCGTGTATCGCCGCCCCTCGAGGTTGCACTTCACGAGGTAGCTCAGGAAGCCGTGCAGTTCCACGCCCGAGTGGGCCGGGCCCGTCAGGCATCCACCCCGCAGGCAGCAGGTGGGCATCGAGAAGTAGCGACCATACTCCTGCACCATCACGTCGGCGGCCACCTTCGAGGCCCCGAACAGCGAGTGCTTGCTCTGGTCGATCCGGAACGATTCGGGGATCCCGTGCGCGTAGGCCGGGTCGGCGTAGTCCCAACGGGTCGCGAGCTCCACGAGCGGAATCTCGTTGGGCGCGTCGCCGTAGACCTTGTTCGTGCTCATGTGCACGAACGGGCTCTCCGGGCAGGCCCGGCGGGCGGCCTCGAGGAGATTGAGCGTGCCGACGGCGTTGGTGTCGAAATCGTCGAAGGGGATCGCGGCGGCCCGGTCGTGGGAGGGCTGGGCGGCGGTGTGGACGATCGCCGCCGGCCCGAGGTCGGCGACGAGCGCCAGCACCCCGGCCCGATCGCGGATGTCGAGCTCGTGGTGCTGGAAGTTTCGGAGCGAGCCCGTCAGCCGCTCCTGGTTCCAGCGGGTGTCGCCCGCGGGCCCGAAGAACACGGCCCGCTGGTTGTTGTCGACGCCGTGCACCTCCCAGCCGAGGGCGTCGAAGTGGCTGGCCACCTCGCTGCCGATCAGGCCCGAGGAGCCGGTCACGAGGATTTTTGGTTGTGTCGTCACGGCGTCACCTGCTGTGATCCCGAGCGGAACATCAACAAGCCAAAACCGCCGGACGGGGGCACGTGCTCGCCGCCGGCGGATTTTGACGACGCCTGCCTTACTTGCATGGTAAGCCAACTGTTCCAGTCAAAATGCACCGGCGGCTGCGCGCGACCCCCTGCCCGGCTGTCCGTTCCGTATCTTCCGGAGCCTGCTTGGGGAGGAGGGGTTGCCCCTGCCCCGGAGCCGGCCTAGCCAACAAGCGTAGCCAGGGATGGCGAAGCGCAGTTGGCTCGGAGTGAGCGAAGGGCAGGATGCCCGCAGCGAACGTCCGGCGATGGGGCAGGGGCGAACCCGACCTGCCAGTTGACGTCGCTTCGGTCACGCTCCAGCGATTTCCGCGATCCATCACGATGGGGACTCCGCGGCGTAGTGCTTGCCGACCCAGTCGCGGTAGGCGCCGCTCGTCACGTCGGCCACCCAGGCGGCGTGGTCGAGGTACCAGCGGACGGTCTTCCGCAGGCCCGTGGCGAACGACTCGCCCGGCCGCCAGCCGAGTTCGGCGGTGATCTTGCCGTGGTCGATCGCGTAGCGGCGGTCGTGCCCCGGTCGGTCGGCCACGAACGTGATCTGCTCGGCGTAGGGCCGGCCGTCGGTCCGCGGCTGTTCCTCGTCGAGGATCCGGCAGAGCATGGTCACCACGTCGATGTTGGCCATCTCGCTCGAGCCGCCGATGCAGTAGACCTCGCCGGTGCGGCCCGCCTCGAGCACGCGGCGGATGGCCGCGCAGTGATCCCCGACGTAGAGCCAGTCGCGGATCTGGCGGCCGTCGCCGTAGATCGGCAGGGGCTCACCGGCGAGGGCCCGGTGGATGCAGAGGGGAATGAGCTTCTCGGGAAACTGCCAGGGCCCGTAGTTGTTGGAGCAGTTGGTCGTGACCACCGGCAGGCCGAAGGTGTGGTGATGGCCGCGAACCAGGTGGTCACTGGCCGCCTTGCTCGCGGCATAGGGGCTGTTGGGGCGGTACTGGCTCGCCTCCGAGAAGGGATCGTCGGCGGGCCCGAGCGTGCCGTAGACCTCGTCGGTCGAGATGTGGAGGAACCGGAAGGCGGCCCGGTCGGCCGCCGGGAGGCTCGTCCAGTGGGCCCGGGCCGCCTCGAGCAGCCGGAAGGTGCCCACCACGTTGGTCGCCACGAAATCCTCGGGGCCGTGGATCGAGCGGTCGACGTGGCTCTCGGCGGCGAAGTGGACGATCGCCCTGACGCCGTGCTCGGCCAGCAGCCGCTCCACGAGCTCCCGATCGGCGATGTCGCCGCGGACGAACGTATGCCGGTGGTCACCGGCGAGGCTGTCGAGGTTCGCGAGGTTGCCGGCGTAGGTGAGCTTGTCGAGGTTCACCACCGGCTCGTCGCAGGCCGCGAGCCAGTCGAGGACGAAGTTACTGCCGATGAAGCCGGCGCCGCCGGTGACGAGGATCATGGGTGCGGTCCGGTGCTCCCAGCGGTCGCTGGGGGCCGAGAGGAGGAACTCTCTCCAGGTTGTCCATGTGCCGAGCGTGTGTTCCGTGAGGGGCTGCCCATGCTCCGGGAGCCGGCCTTGCTGGCAAGCGCAGCCAAGGATGGCGAAGCGCGGTCAGCATGGAGTGAGCGGGGGCCAGGATGGCCCCAGCGAACGTCCGGCGACGGAGCGTGGGCAGCCCCGAACCGTCGCGACCGTTTTTCAGACTGCGACAGCGGGTCGGCCCGCAGTATCAGGATACCCGGCTGGAAGCCGCTCCGCAGCGGGAAATCGCGGGGTATGATTGGGCGATCGCACACTTCCGCCGGCGCCCCGATGCACGACGCCCCAGCCACCCGCCTGTCGCTCGTCCGCAGCCTCAAGTTCTGTGCCGGCCACCGCCTCCTGGGCCACGAGGGCCGCTGCGCCTTTCTGCACGGCCACAACTACAAGGTGGACGTGGAGGTGGAGGCGCTCGCCGGCGGCAGCGAGGTAGACGCGGTCGGCAGGGTGGTCGATTTCTCGCTCATCAAGCGGCGGCTGTTGGGCTGGCTCGACGACCACTGGGACCACACCTTCATCCTCTGGGAGGAGGACGTGACGGCGCTGGCCGCGGTCCGCCAGGCCGAGCCCACCAAGTACTTCCTCCTGCCCTGGAACCCGACCGCCGAGAACATGGCCCGCTATCTGCTCGAGGTGGTGGCGCCGCACGTCCTCGAGGACCTCGGCGTGGTGGCCCGCCGCGTGGCCGTCTGGGAGACCGACGAGGCGTGCGCGATCGCCACGCTGGACGGTGGCGGCGGCGAGCCGACGCTCGAACTCGCCTCGGCGATCACCGTGGACCAGCGGTCATGAGCGAGCCCCGGCCTGTCGGGTCATTTCCGGCGACCCGCCTCAGGCGGCTGCGGCGGCACGCCTGGCTCAGGCGGGCGGTGACCGAGACGGTGCTCACCCCCGCCGATCTCGTCTGGCCGATCTTCGTCCACGATCACGAGGCGGCCGTGCCCGTGCCGAGCATGCCGGGCGTGGAGCGGCTGCCGGTAGAAGGCGTCCTCGTGGCGGCAGCCGAGGCGATCGCGCTTGGCATCCCGGCGCTGGCGATCTTTCCCGTGGTCGAAGCGGCCCTGAAGACCGACGACGGCGGCCATGCCTGCGACCCCGACAACCTCGCCTGCCGCACCGTGCGGGCGATCCGGGCGCGGTTCGGCGATGCGCTCGGCATCATCTGCGACGTCGCCCTCGACCCCTACACGACGCATGGCCACGACGGCCTCCTCCGCGACGGCCAGATCGTCAACGACCAGACGGTGGCGGTGCTCCGCCGGCAGGCGGTGGTGCTCGCCGAGGCGGGCTGCCACGTCGTGGCCCCCTCCGACATGATGGACGGCCGGGTGGGGGCGATCCGCGAGGCGCTCGACGCGGCCGGGCAGCAGGACGTCGCGATCCTCGCCTACGCCGCCAAATACGCCTCGGCGTTCTACGGCCCCTTCCGCGACGCGGTGGGCAGCGCCGCGGCGCTCGGCACCGCGGCGAAGCAGGGCGTGGCCGACAAGAAGACCTACCAGATGGATCCTGCCAACGCGGCCGAGGCCCTCCGCGAGGTGGCCCTCGACATCGCCGAGGGGGCCGACATGGTGATGGTGAAGCCGGCCGGCACCGCGCTCGACGTGATCCACCGCGTGAAGGCGGCCTTCGGCGTGCCGACCTTCGCCTACCAGGTGAGCGGCGAGTACGCGATGATCCGGGCCGCGGCCGACAACGGCTGGCTCGACGGCGACCAGGCCGCCTTCGAGAGCCTGCTCGTGATCAAGCGGGCCGGGGCCGATTGCGTGCTGAGCTATTTCGCGCCCGAGATCGCACGCCGGTTGGCCGGCGGCTGAGCTCAGTTCTCGAGTGTGGTCGGGGTTGCCCGTGCCATCTCGCCGGACGCTCGCTCCGGGTGAAAACCGTCTCATGCCTTGGGCCGGAAGGCGACGAGCCGCTCGGGCTTCGTCTCCAAGCGTGGCGGGTCGGCGACGCCCGTGTGGATCAAATCCACGCAGTAGGGGATCGCCGGAAACACGGCGTCGAGGCACTCGCGGATGCTCTTGGGCCGACCCGGCAGATTGACGACGAGCGCCCGCCCGCAGACGCCCGCCGTCTGCCGCGACAGGATCGCCGTCGGCACGTACTCGAGCGAGACCTGGCGCATCAGTTCGCCGAAGCCGGGCAGCATTTTGGTGCAGGCCCGCTCGGTGGCCTCGGGCGTGACGTCCCGCGGAGCCGGGCCCGTGCCCCCGGTCGTCACGACGAGGCAGCAGCCGGCGTCGGCCAACTCCCGGATCGCCGCCGCGATCGTCTCCAGTTCGTCGGGCACGA
>JBJTAA010000311.1:0-5375 GCA_046090525.1 Planctomycetota bacterium | reverse complement strand
GTGCACCTGGGCGATGGCGGGATGCCGAAGGCGGCCCAGGTGCACGCCGCGGGCGTCGAGCGGCTGCCAGCCGGCGACCGTCCGTACATCGTCATGGAACTGGTGGACGCTGCCCAGCCGCTCACGACCCATGCCACCGCGGGCCAACTTCCTACGCGCGAGCGGGTGGCGCTCTTCGCGCGGGCCTGCGGCGGCGTCGCGCACGCCCACGCCGCCGGCGTCATCCACCGCGATCTCAAGCCCGCCAACATCCTCGTCTCCGGCGCGGGTGAGCCCAAGGTGATCGACTTCGGCGTGGGCCGCTCGCTGGCCGCCGACGGCGACCGCCTCACCACCGCCGCGCGGCAGGGCGAACTGCTCGGCACCGTGCGGTACATGAGCCCCGAGCAACTGGGCGTCGACGCGCAGGTGATCGACGCCCGCAGTGACGTCTACTCCCTCGGCCTGGTGCTCCATGAACTCCTCACCGGAGAACTGCCCTACGAGCTGCGGGGCCGATCGGTGATGGAAGCCGCCTGCGTGCTCGCCAGAAGCAGCGGTGTGGCGACGAAGCCGCTGGCGGCACGACTCCGCCGGGCCGGCCTGGCGGCGGGCGAGGCCGCGGCGCTCGCGGCCATCGTGGCCACGTGCCTGGAGCCGCTGGCCGCCGACCGCTATCCGCACGCCGGAGAACTCGAGGCGGACCTCGCCCGTTGGCTGGCCGGCGATGCGGTGCGGGCACGGCCGCCGTCACTCGGCGATTCGCTGGCGCGACTGGCCCGCCGCCATCGGGCCGCGGCGCTCGGTGCGGCCGCCGCCTTCTTCGCCCTGGCGGTCGCCGTCGTGGCCGTGGCGGCGTTCTGGCTGCGGGCCGAGGGGCAGCGGCGGTTGGCCGAGCAGGCGCAGGCCGTCGCGGAGGCCAGGCGTCTCGAAGCCGACGCCCGCACGGCTGAAGCGCGGAGGCAAGTCTATCTCTCGACCGTGCTCCTCGCGGCCGAGGCCCGCGATCGCGACAACCTCGCCGAGGCGCGGCGGCTGCTGGGCGAGGCTGGCCGGCTCGCCGCCGAGCAGCCGGGCGACCCGGTCGAACTCGACTGCCTGACGGCGTCGCTCGACGACTCGCTGGCCGTCCTGGCCGACAACGGCGGCACGGTCTCGGCCGTGGCCTGGTCACCGGATGGTGCCGTCGCGGCGATTGGCACCACCACCGGCCGGCTCAAAACCTGGCGCCCCGCCGCACCTGGTCCGCAGGGGCTGGATCATCAGGCTCACGACGCTGCGATCTGGGACGTGGCCTTCGGCCCCGACGGGAGGCTGCTCGCGTCGGCATCGGCCGACGGAACGGTGCGCATCCACGACTCCGCCACGGGCGACGTCGCGCAGACGCTCGTGGGCCACGGCGACGCCGTCTACGCGGCCGACTTCTCGGCAGACGGCGGGCTCTTGGCCACCGGCTCGCGGGATCGGACGATCCGGCTCTGGGACACCCGCACCTGGCGGGAGTCGGCGACGCTTCGCGGCCACGAGGGCACGGTCTATTCGGTTCGCTTCTCGCCCGGGGGCGATCGGCTCGTGTCGGCGGCGCAGGATGGCACCGTGCGGACGTGGACCGTCGCCGACTCGGCCCTGCAGCTGGCGATCGCCGCCTCCACCAAGCGAGTCTTCCGGGCCGTGTTCTCCCCCGACGGGGCCCGCATCGCCGCGGCGGCCGAGGACGGCGCGGCCACGATCTGGGATGCCGCCACCGGCACGGAACTCGCCCGGCTCGACCATCCGACCCGCGTGAATGCGGTCGGGTTTTTCGCGGGGGGCCGGCTGCTGGCGACCGCCTCGGGCGACGGGCTCCTGCGAAACTGGGATGCCACGACCGGCGTCGAGGTGGCCCGCCGCCGCGGCCACGACGAGGCGATCTGGTCGCTCGCGCTCCGCTCGAACGAGGCGGCGGCGGTCAGCGGCTCGGGGGACGGCAGCGTCCGTGCCTGGAACCTCGCCGGCGAGGCCGACCCGGTGCTCGTGCTCGGGGACCGCGGCCAGGCGCTGGCGATCACCGCCGCCGGCGACCGCCTCGCTGCCGGTGACGCCGCGGGCCGGGTCACGGTCGCCGATCCTCGTTCACTGCGGCCGGTCGCCGATTTCGACACCAAAGCCGGCCGGGTCAACGCCGCGTGCTTCGCGCCCGACGGCTCGTGGCTCGCCCTCGCCTGCGACGACGGCCGCGTACATCGCTGGCAGGTCCACGAGGGCCGCCCCCTGCCGCCGCTGCCGGTGCACACGCGGCGGGTGTACTGCGTCGATGTGTCGCCGGACGGCGCGAGCCTGGCGACCGGCTGCGACGATCGCACGGCCCGCGTCGTGGATGCCCACAGCGGCGCCGAGCGACTGCCGGCGCTGCGGCATCCGGCCCGCGTCTTCGGCGCCGCCTTTCATCCCGCGGGGGCCCGGCTGGCGACCGCCTGCGGCGACCGGGTCGTGCGGATCTGGTGCCTGGAGACGGGCCGTGAACTGGCGGCCTGGAGGGGCCACGACGGCCCCGTGAACTGGGTCTGCTTCTCGCCGAGCGGCGACCGCCTGGCCTCGGCCTCGTCGGATGGCAGCGTCCGAATCTGGGACGTGGACGGGCAGCGGCCGGCCCGGGTGCTCACCGGCCCCGCCCGTCAGGTCTGGAGGGTCGCCTTCTCGCCCGACGGAACCCGCGTCGCCGCGACGGTCGCCGACGGGACCGTGCAACTCTGGGATTCGGAGAGCGGCCGCCCCGTGGCCGTGCTCAGGGGCCACGCGGATCAGGCGTGGGGCCTCGCCTTCCTCCCCGGCGGGCATGGCCTGACGACCGCGTCGTGGGATGGAACGGTCCGGCTCTGGGGCGTCTCGGTGGCCGCGCTCGCCCAGGCGCGGCACGAAGCCACCCTGCCGGCCGCCGACGTCAGGGCCGAGCCCTGACGGCCCCCGCACGTCGATCTCAGGCCCGCGTCAGCACCTGCCCGAGCGTCTCCTGCAGCACCGCGGCGCTCCGCTTGAGGGCCTGCAGTTCCTTCGGCCAGAGCTCGATCTCGAGGGTCTTCTCGGCACCGCCGCGGCCCACGACCGTCGGCACCGACAGGGCCACGTCGCGGAGGCCGTAGCAGCCCCGCTGCACGGTCGACACGGGCAGCACCCGCTTGGCATCCAGCGCGATCGCATGGATGACCTCGGCGATCGAGACACCCACGGCGAAGCCCGCGCCCGTCTTCTTCTTGATCATCTCCGCGCCCGAGGTCTTGGCCCGCTGAAAGACCTCCTCGCCCACCTTGTGGGAGAAGCCGGGATACTTCTCGAGCGGCAGCCCCGCCACGCTGGCGCTGCTCCAGACGGGCACCATGCTGTCGCCATGCTCGCCCAGGATCATCGCCTGCAGCTGCGTGGCCGGGGCACCCAGCCGCAGCGCCAGGAGGCTACGGAAGCGGAGCGTGTCGAGCAGCGTGCCCAGGCCGATCACCCGGCCTGCGGCGAGCCCGAGCTCCTGCTCGGCCAAATAGGTCAGGATGTCGACCGGGTTCGAGACCACGAGCACCGTCGCGTCGGCCTTGAGCCCGTGCGACTGGATCGCGCCGAGGATGCTCCGGAAGAGCTCCACGTTGCGATTGATGAGGGCGAGCCGGCTCTCGTCGGGCTTGCGGCGCAGGCCGGCCGTGATGCAGATCAGGTCGGCGTCGGCGAGCGCGTCGTAGCCCCCGGCCCGGATCACCTGGTCGGCGATCGCGGCCGTGCCGTGCAGCATGTCGAGCGCCTGGCCGTCGGCCAGTTCCGGATTCGCATCCACGATCACGATCTCGTGGACCACGCCCCCGAGCTGCAGGGCGAAGCCCGCAGAACTGCCCACGATGCCACCGCCGCCGATGATGCCGACTTTCATGATTGCTCCTTTCGAGTTCGCGTCAGGCGGCCGAGATGCCCAGCTGCCGGCAGACCTGCTCGGTGACCACCTTCACCAGCGCCTCCTGGTCGACGCCGGCCGGGAGGATCGTGCGGGCGGCGTTCTCCGGATCCGCCCCCATCGGAGGCGGCGCGTCGAAGGCGCTGCGGTTCACGCCGGTCTGGCCCCAGCTCGCACGAAACACGTCGTTGGCGCAGATGTCGCAGTTTTCCATGCCGGGCTCGAGCCGCGGGTCGCTGTAGCCCCACTTCTGCTTCAGGTCGAGCAGCTCGCGGGTCTCCTGCTTCGTCAGGTAGGTGACGCGGCCGAGGTCCTTGGCGAGCATCAGGATCCGGCAGTAGGCGTCGAGGATCTCCGTCCACCAGTAGGCCTTCTCGACGGTCTCGCCGAAGCTCACCGTGCCGTGGTTGGCCAGGATCACGACGTTCGACTTCTTGACGAACGGCTTGACGGTGTCGGCGAACTTCTGCCCGCCGGGCGTCTCGTAGCGGGTGATCGGCACGTCGCCGAGAAACACCTCCACCTCCGGCAGCACGCACTGCGGGATCGGCTCCCGGGCCACGGCGAAGGCGGTCGCATGGGGCGGATGGCAGTGCACCACCGACTTGATGTCGGGCCGCTCCTTCATGATCGTGAGGTGGAGCAGCACCTCGCTCGACCGCTTCCGGTTGCCGCCGATCTGGTTGCCCTCCATGTCCACGATGCACAGGTCCGAGGGCTTCATGAAGCCCTTCGAGATCATCGTGGGCGTGCAGAGCACCTCGTTGGGGCCCAGACGGTAGGAGATGTTGCCGTCGTTGCCGGCGGCGAATCCCTTGTTGTAGATCCGCCGGCCGATGTCGCAGATCTCCTCCTTGAGCTGGTTGAGCGTCTTCTGCGGCGTGGTGGCCGCGGCGGGCTGGTAGGCCATGATCATTCTCCTGGGTGGCGTTCGAGGTTCGGGTGGCGAGGCGGCCGGCGGCTCGCGCGGCGCTTCCTATCGATTCTTGCCCACTTTTCTGGTCGCGGTCGGATGGAGGCTCATGTCGGTGGTGACGGTCATGCGGGCTGTGCGGCCAGATCGAGGCGGTCGAGCAGGGCGGCGACGTAGGCATCCACCGGCTTGTCGGCCGGACGGAACGGCTGGGCGGCCTCGCCCCCCTCGCTGAAGGCGACGAGCTGCCCCTCGCCGGCCCCGAGGTCGTCCCAGGCCACGAGCGGCTCGGCCGCCCCGTCGCCGGCGGCGAGCTCGGCCGCGGCCAGCGGCACGACCAGCCTGAACACCCCGCCGCGGACGGCTGGATGCGGCTCGCCGAGCGTCACCGTGCCGATGGTCTTACCGATTCTCATGGTTCACCTCGTTGACCGTTGGGCTGGCTCGCGGTTCAAAAAGCGCGGTCCCGAGACCATCTCTAATGTCCTTTGCAGCCGCAGCCGGCGGGGCGGGCGGCGAGGGGGGCCGGGATCTCCGCCGCCGGCCTGGTGGCGAGTTCGGTGGCCAACCGGC
>JBJTAA010000310.1:0-13767 GCA_046090525.1 Planctomycetota bacterium | reverse complement strand
CAACTGCCTGGAGTGCCACGACCTCGACAACAGCCCGCAGTTCGACTTCGACGAATACTGGCCGGCCGTCGAGCACTGATTTCGCGGCTGGCCTCCGGGCGGCCGCGGTGCGGTGTCGGGCGATCCCGCGGCGCATCGAGATGTGGCAGCGAGATTTCATCCCGCTGAATCCGGGCAGGCACGGTGATGGCGGCCGGGCGATGACGGGGTGGCCGGCGGACTCCACGGGTTGGAAACCCGTGGCCACTTTTTTTGGGGAGGACGCGCGGGGCCGAAGGCGAGGCCGGGCGTGACCCGGTCACGGCGTGACCGGGCTCCAGGGGCCAGCGGCGTGACCGGCGCTCCAGGGGCTGTCAGGCCAGTTCGGCCAGGGCCGCGTCGGGGATGCTGAAGTTGGCTGCCACGCTCTGGACGTCGTCGTGGTCGTCGAGCCGCTCCACGAGCGACAGCACCTTGCGAGCCGTCTCGACGTCTTCCACCTCGACCGTGTTCGTCGGGATCCGCACGATCTCGTTGGACGCGGGCTCGAGGCCGGCCGCCTTGAGCGCGTCGACCACGCCGCTCATCGACGCCGGGTCGCAGACCACCTCCCACTGATCGTCGGCCCGCTTCACGTCGTCGGCGCCCGCCTCGAGGGCGAGCTCCATGATCCGGTCTTCGTCGCAGGCGGCCGCCGGCAGGCGGATCACGCCCTTCCGCTCGAAGAGGTAGGCGACGCAGCCGCTGCCCCCGAGCTTGCCGCCGCACATCTCGAAGATCTTGCGGATCTCGGGGGCGGTGCGGTTCTTGTTGTCGGTGAGGATCTCGCACATCACGGCCACGCCGCCGGCGGCGTAGCCCCCGTAGATCGATTCCTCGAGGTCGCCTCCCTTGAGCTCGCCCGTGCCCGTCTTGATCGCCCGCTGGATGTTGTCCTTGGGCATGCTCACGGCCTTGGCCGCGTCGATCGCGTAGCGGAGCCGGAGGTTGGCGTCGGGATCGCCGCCGCCGTGCTTGGCCGCCACGATGATCGCCTTGGCGAGCTTGCTCCAGAGCTTGCCCCGCTTGGCGTCCACGACCGCCTTCTTGCGGGCGATGTTGGCCCAGTGGGAATGACCGGCCATGGTGTCCTCCTAGCGGGGCTTGCGCTTGCTCAGCTGGGCCGAGTGCTTGGCGGCCGGCTTGGCCTTCGGCTTCGGGGCGGGGGCCGGCGGCGGTGGCGGCGGGGGAGGCTCCGCGGGCGGCTTGATCTGCAGCGGCTTGACCACGAACGGCTTGGGGCCGCTCTTGCCCTTGCCGTCGGCCTTCTTGGGGCCCGAGCCGGGGGGCGGCAGCGGCGTCTTGCCCGCGGGACGGGCGGCGGCCTGGGGACCGGCCGGCCGCAGTTCCTCGGCGGCCGCCCGGGCGGCGTCAGCCGCCTTGAGCCCCGCCTTGTCGGTCACCACGGGTGGCACCGGCTCGGGCAGGTTCTCGCCCCGCTTGGGGAACCGCTCCTTGGCGGCGGCCGGGTTCACGGCCTGCACGACCTTGCGGACGGTCGTGCCGTGGAGATTCGTGAGCACCTCGATCCCGAACTGGTGCAACAGCGAGCTGAACTCCAGGCCCGGCTTCTTGGCGATCGCCCGCTCCAGGCCCGGCACCTTGCCCGAGTCGTACTCCTGCCGCGTGATCAGGCCGCACAGCCACAGGGCCTGGAGGGCGCCCTTGTCGAGCGGCACCACGTGGCCGCCGAGCGCCGTCGAGACGACGTGCTGCACCACGAACGGCGGCACCCCGTGCAGCCCCTCGAGCACCTTGATGCCGTGGGCGATCGAATGCTTGCGGGCGTGCTCGAGCGAAAACGTGTAGGTCGATTCGAAGACGCCCTGCAGCGCCCGCCGCAGCGACAAGGCCGCCCGGGCGGGATCGGGCAGGTCGTTGAGCGTCTCCGCGAGCTCGGCCACCGTCGTGACCCGCACCTCGTTCAGGTCGGTGTAGGTCTCGAGCAGCCGCGTGAAGGCCCGCTCGGCGGCGGCGGCCGGGGCGTTCTCCAGGCAGCAGGCGAACAGCACCTGGTGCAAGAGGTCGCGGGAGGTGTCGGTGGTGAAGGGCTTGTAGTGGCTCTTGAGCGCCTTGTGCAGTTTGGGAAGGAGCTGGCCGCGCGGGGGCGTCTTCTCGACCGGCGGCTTTTCCGGCGCCGGGGGCGGGGCCGGCTTGGCGGCGGCCGCCGCCGGCTTCGCCGGCGACTTGGCGGCAGGCTGCGCCTTGGCCGACGGCTTCGCGGCCGGCTTGGCCGCCTTGGCGGGCTTGGCCGCCGGCTTGGCGGGGCGGGACTTGGGCGGCGCGGGTCGCTTGCGTGCGGTCATGCTTCTTCCTGAGGGGTGTTCTCGGGGGCCGGCGACGCGTCGGTCGCGGTCGTGGCGGCGGGCAGCACTTCGCCGAGCATCCGGGCGATCTCGAGCGAGCGCTTCACGCCGACGTCGATCTCGAACCGGAGGCGGGGGGTGTAGCGGGTCTCGATGCGGTCGGCAATCCGGGCCTGGAGGAAGCCGGCGGCGTTGGCCAGGCCCCGCAGGGCAAGCTGCTCCTGGGAGGGGCTGCCCATCACCGACACGTGCACCGTCGCGGAACGCATGTCGGGGGCCATCTCGACGCGGGTCACCGTCACGCCCTTGACCCGCGGATCGCGGACTTCCGTGAGGATGGCCATGCTGACCACCTCCCGCACCGCCTCGGCCGCCTTGAGGAGTCGTCGCGCGCTCACGAGAGGGTCCGGGCGACTTCCTCGATCCGGTAGCACTCGAGGATGTCACCCTCCTTGATGTCGTTGAACCCGGCCAGCTTGATGCCGCACTCGAGCCCGTCGCGAACCTCGCGGGCGTCGTCCTTTTCACGCTTGAGCGAATCGATCGCGTAGTCGCCCAGCACCTGGCTGTCGCGGATCACCCGCAGGCGGGCGTTGCGGGCGATGATCCCGGCGATCACGCGGCAGCCGGCGATCACGCCCAGGCGGCTGATGCTGAAGGTCCGCTGCACCACCGCGCGGCCGAGTTCCGTCTCCCGCTTCTCCGGGGCGAGCATGCCCTCGAGCGCCTTCCGCAGGTCGTCGGTGACCTGGTAGATGATGTCGTAGCGGCGGACCTGCACGCCGCGGTCCTCCGCGGCCGAGCGGGCCCGCTCGTCGGGCACCACGTTGAAGGCGATGATCACGGCGTCGGACGCGTCGGCGAGGGCCACGTCGGCCTCCGTCACGCCCCCCACCATCGCCTGCAGGACGCGGATCTTCACCTCGGGGTGCTCGAGCTTCTCCATCTCCTTGAGGATCGCCTCGATCGACCCGCGAACGTCGGCCCGGATGATGAGGTTGAGCGTGGGGGCCTTCTCGCCGCCCAGCCGATCGGCCAGCGTCTCGAGCGTCACGTGCACGGGAGCGCTCGCCAGCGAGCTCTGGCGGCGGATGTCGGCCCGCTTGGCGGCCACCTCGCGGGCCATGGCGATGGAATCGACCACCTGGAACCGCTCGCCCGCGCCCGGGGGCACGTCGAGGCCGGTCACGAACACCGGCAGCGCCGGCCCCGCCTCGGCCACCTTGCGGCGGTTGAGGGTGCCCGTCATCGCCTTGACGGTGCCGCTGGCCTCGCCGCAGACGACCGCGTCGCCCACCTTGAGCGTGCCCTTCTGCACCATCAGGCAGGCCACCACGCCCCGCCCCTCGTGGATCGAGGCGTCGAGGCAGACGCCGGCCGCGGCCCGGTCGGGATTGGCCCGCAGGTCGTGCAGTTCGGCGATCGTCAGGAGGGTGTCGAGCAGCGCATCGACGCCCTGGCCGGTGAGGGCGCTGGTCTTCACCACTTCCGTCTCGCCGCCCCACTCGCTCGGGAGGAGTTCGTTGGCTGCGAGCTGCTGGTAGATCCGCTCCACGTCGGCGCAGGGCAGGTCGCTCTTGTTGATGCAGGCCACGATCGGCACGCCGGCGGCCTTGGCGTGGCTGATCGCCTCCTCCGTCTGGGGCATGATGCCGTCGTCGGCCGCCACCACGATCACCGCGCAGTCGGTGACGTTGGCGCCACGGGCCCGCATCTGCGTGAAGGCCTCGTGGCCGGGCGTGTCGACGAACGTGATCCGCTTGTCCTTGCGGTCGATGGTGTAGGCGCGGATGTGCTGCGTGATGCCGCCGCTCTCACGGGCTGCCACGTCGATCCCGAGGATCTTGTCGAGCAGCGACGTCTTGCCGTGGTCGACGTGGCCGAGGAACGTGACCACCGGCGCCCGCGGCTGCCGCAGGGCCGGGTCTTCGTCGACCGCGTCGAAGCCGGCCAGCAGCTCCTTCTCGAGGTCTTCGGCCGTCTTCACGTCGAGTTGCACGCCGAGCTCGGCGGCCAGGAGATCCACCGTGTCGCGGTCGAGCATCGAGGCCATGCTCGGCATCGAATCCATGCCGAACGAGAGCAGCTTCTTGAGCACCTCGCTGGCCGCCAGGCCGATCGCCTCGGAGAAGGCCCGGACGGTGCAGGGCACCTGGATCGAGGCGTTGGTCTTGCGGGGGGCGGCCGTCGACATGCCCGACTTCCGCGGCCGGCTCGACCGCCGGCGACGCAGCGGACCGTCTTCGTCGTCGAGGCCCGTCCGCTTCTCGGGCACCCGCTTGCGATTGAGCTGCCGCAACTCGCGGCCGCCGAGCAGATCGTCGCCGCCGGTGCCCGTCTTCGAGGGGGTGCGGCGGGGCCGCACGCCGGGCTGGAGCGGGGGCACGGGAGGGGCGGCCGGGCCGCCGGCACCCCGCAGGAGGCCGCTGGTGCGGGCTCGGGCGGCCTCGCCGGCCTGCCGCTGCTCGGCCTTCCGCATGTGGTCGGCGAGCGGCTTGGCACCCCCCTGCTTGGCACTCCGGATCGCGTCGAGTGGCAGCTTGACGTCGGGCTTCTGGGCCACGGGTTCCTGGGTGGCCCGCGGCGGCGGGGGGGCGCGGCCGGCGGCCGGCAGCGGGGCCAGCTTGAAGGCCGGCCGCGGCATCGGCTTGGGCCCGTCGCCAGACCGTGAGCCGGGGCGCGGCTTGGCCGAGGGGGCGGCGGGAGCAGCCGCAGCCGGCGGCTTCGGGGGGGCGACCTCGGGCGGCTTGCCCTTGCCGGCCACGCCCGCGGGGGCGATGTAGTCCTCGCGCTTCACCGGGCCGGCGGCGACCGGCCTCACCGGTGCGCCTGGCTTGGCGGCCGCGGCGGGCCGCTCAGCGGGCTTCGCCTTGCCGGCGATGAACTCCTTGAGCTTCGCGACTTCTTCGTCGGTCAGGCTGGCCAGGGCCGAGCCTTTGTCCTGGATGCCGGCGCGGGTGCACAGCTCCACCAGCTCCTTGCTGTCGAGCTTGAGTTCCTTCGCCAGGGTGTAGATCCGAACAGCCACTCGTGCCTCTTTCCGCCAGCTGTCGCCGGCCGCTCCAAACCGTCTCGATTCCTCGTCCTGTCGACTCCGACATGCCGCGTGTTCCGAGCATCACGGCGACTCACCAGCGGCCCCCCCGGGGGATCCTGGCTCGGCCTGGGAAGCCGGGGCGGCCTGCTCGCCGCCGGAGACCGCCAGGGCCGCTTCCGCCGCCTCGGCGTCGGCCGTGGCCTTCGCGATCCGCTCCTGCTCCCGCTGCTTCCGCCGCTCGTCGGCCGCCGCCTCTTCGGCGAGCGCCGCCCGCCGCTCCGCTTCGGCAACTATCTTGTCGACGGCCTCGGCAGACAAGCCGCCCATTTCCATCAGGTCGTCAGGCTCGATCACCGAGAGGTCGTCGTAGGTGAGGAAGCCCTCGCCGACGAGCCGCTCCGCCAGGGATTCGTCGAGCCCCTCGATCGAGGCGAACCCGGCCGTGGCCCGCTCGATCTGCTGGTCGAGCTCCTCCTGGGTCATGATCTCGATGTCCCAGCCGCAAAGCTTGCTGGCCAGGCGGACATTCTGGCCGCGGCGGCCGATGGCCAGCGACAGTTGGTCCTCGCGGACGAGCACGATGCCCCGGCCGAGCATCTGGCAGAGGATCACCTCGTCGACCTCCGCCGGCTGCAGGGCGTTGGGCACGAGCACCTGGAGGTCGTCGCTCCAGCGGACGATGTCGATCCGCTCGCCGCCGAGCTCCTCGACGATGTTCTTGATGCGGTTGCCGCGGACGCCCACGCAGGCGCCGACGCAGTCAATCCGGTTGTCGGAGCTGATCACGGCCACCTTGCTGCGGTAGCCGGGCTCGCGGGCGATCGCCCGAATCTCGATCACGCCGTCGGCGATCTCCGGGATCTCCTGCTCGAAGAGCCGCTGCACCAGCTGGGGCCGGATCCGCGAGAGGATGATCTTGACGCGGCTGCCGACCTTGCGGACCTCGAAGATCGTGGCCCGGATCCGCTCGTTGGGATGGTAGCTCTCGCCCGGGATCTGCTCGCTGCGGGGGAGGATCGCCTCTTGGTTGCCCAGCGTCACCGTCGCCGTGGCCCCCTCGAAGCGGGTCACCACGCCGGAGACCATGTGGCCCACCTGCTCCTCGAACTCGTCGTGGATGGCGTCCCGCTCGGCCTCGCGGATCTTCTGGATGATGACCTGCTTGGCCGTCTGGGCACCGATCCGGCCGGCGAGCTCCGCCGACTCGATCGGCTGGCCGTCGTGCGAGCCCGAGATCGTGCCGTCCTGACGGTCGATCGCGATCTCGATCGCGGCCGTCTCGCCGTACTGCCGGGCCAGGGCCGTGACCAGTGCCGCCTCGACGGCCTGGAACACGATCTCCTTGTCGATGTTCTTGTCGCGATGAATCGCGTCGACGATGCGGAGGATTTCTTCGGGCTTCATGATGTCTCGGCCAGGCCCTCGTGGAATGCCGCCGCCGGCACTGCCGACGCCATGACACGACAGGGGCGCCGAGACCTTCTCCGGCCGGCCGCCTCAGGGCGACCGCGGAGGGGCCTGGAAGCAAGTCCGCGAACCAGCAGCCATCCTCACGGGAACCAAGCCGTTGAAGGTAGGTGCCGGGGGGGCGACTGTCAAGCAGCGGCCGGCCCGCCGCCGGCCCGCCGCAGCACGACGGCCCCGGCCTGCCCCTGGGGCGTCACCGCGGCCGATACGAACGCGTCGCCGCTGGGATCGCCCCGCCGCGCGGGCCGCAGCGGGCAATCCTCGTCGGCCGTCTCGTGGTTCAAGAGGGGGAAGAGCTCTCCGCGGCTCAGCGCCACGATGCTGGCCACGCACTCGACGAGCCCGCTGCCCGCCCCGAGGTTGCCGAAGTGGCTCTTGGCCGCCACCGTGGGCAGCCGCCGCGCCGCGGCGCCGAGCGTGTCGGCCAGGGCCGCGGCCTCCTCGCGGTCGCCCACCACCGTGCTCACGCCCTGGGCGTGGACGTGGCCCAGTTGCTCGGCGGCGATCCCGCTCGACTCGAGCGCCCGGCCGATCGCCCCGGCGAGCGCCTGGCGGCGGCGGCCGATCCCGCCGCGGTCGGCGGCGGACGCCGCGCCGTTGCCCGCGAGCTCGGCATAGATGCGGGCGCCCCGGCGGCGGGCGGCCCCGAGTTCCTCGAGCACGAGCACCGCCGCCCCCTCGCCGAGCACCATCCCCCGGCGTGCCTTGTCGAAGGGGCGGCTCCAGCGGGCGGGATCGTCGCCGGCCGCCGCGGGCAGGGCCACCTGCTCGGTCTGCAGCGCGTGCACCGTCTTCATCGGGTGGACGCGGGTGCCCGTGGCGCCGGCCACCATGATGTCGGCCATGCCCCGCTGGATCGTGACGCAGGCCTCACCGAGGGCCAGGTGGCCGCTCGCCTCGCGGACGGTGAGCGAGTTGCTCGGCCCCCGCAGGTCATTGAAGATCGCGATGTGGCTGGCCGGCATGTTGGGCAGATACTTGAGCAGCCAGAGCGGATTCAGCAGCGGCATCCCGACGTCGGCCCAGCGGTCGTAGTCGAAGGAGCCGTCGGCGGCCCGGCAGGCGGCGATGCCGGCGGTGAAGTCCTCGGGCAGCGTGAGCATGTAGTCAGAGCCGAACACGCACCCGAACCGCTCGGGGGGGTGGTGGGCGGCGGCGTCGCCGGCGTCGTGGAGGGCCCGCTGGGCTGCGGCCATGGCCATCTGGGTCTCCCGGCACATCACCTTGAGGCCCTTGCGGATCGCCTTCTTCCGTTCCGCCTCGAGTTCGCCGAAGTCGGCGATGCCGCCGGTGAAGCAGCGGGCCTCGGCGGCGTGCCGGAGGGGCAGCCCGGAGGCGTCGAACGACCCGATCGGCGCGATGCCGCTCGTGCCCTCGACGAGCGCCGTCCAGACGTCGTCGACCGTGAGCCCCAGCGGGCAGACCACTCCCAGCCCCGTCACCACCACCCGTCGCTCGCTCATGCAGTCTCCGTCTCGCTTGTGCGCCGGCCGCCGTCAGCGGCTGCTGGCCAGCCGGGGCTCGACCACGACCACCACGTCCCGGCGCTCGACCTCCGGCAGCAGGGCCGGAACGGCCCCATTCTGCGCGGGCACCTGCCAGGGCACCAACCCGAGCCCGATCACGAGCGTGTGGCTGGTCGGCCAGCGGAACCGCTCCCCGATCCGGACCGCGGCCATCTGTGGCACCTGGGCCTCCACCGGCGGCCCGCCCCCCGGCGCCGGGAGCGAGAGCGGGGCCAGCCGCTCGATCTGGTCGATCCGGCAGCGGAACGAGGCCTCGACCGTCGCGGCGTCGGCCGAGACGAGCGGGTGGAAGTCGATCGCCAGCCCCTCGTCGCAGGTGGCCTGCTGCGGCTGCCACCCCGGCCAGACATCGGGCCTGGGCACGTAGTCCTGCACGTAGGGAAGCTTGCGGCCGCCGGTGAGCGTGGCCGGCACGCCGTTGGCCGCGAGCACCGGGCCCGTCGGCAGTTCGACCACGTCGCTGCGGCCGCGCATCCGGGCGAGCACCCCGGCGGCCACCTCGCGCGGCAGGATCCAGGCCTGCACACCGGCGGTGGCGGTGGGGATCGGCTGCAGGGCGGGGCGGGCATCCGCCCGCCAGCGCACGCCGTCGAAGCCGAACACCCGCACCGTGAACCGGTGGGGCTTGTCCGCCTCGGCCGTGAAGCGGGCGGCCACGTCGGCCACCCGGGCCTGCATCTGGGCATCGTGGAAGCAGGAGAGCTTCCCATCGCCCGCCGAAAGGGAGGCGGGCGATGGGCCATGCCAGGCCGGGTAGCCCGTCTCCTCCAGGATCCACGAGACCACGTGCCGCTCGCTGCCCGCACCGGCCGCCTGGACGAAGGGGCCGAGGTCGTAGGTCTTCCAGACCTGCCCGGCGTCGGTCGGGATCTGGGCCGCCACCGGGGCCGCGGCCATCCACCCGGCCAGCACGATCGACGCCGCCAGCTGCCGCCGCGACCGCTCCATGGTCGAAGGCTCCGTGCCGGGACGGGGCTTCAGAGGATCAGGAACCGAGCCGGGCGAGCAGCAGGCTCGCGTTGTGGCCCCCGAATCCGAAGCTGTTGCTCAGGGCCGCCTCGACGCGGGCCTCGCGGGCCACGTTGGGCGTGTAGTCGAGGTCGCAGGCCGGGTCGGGCGTGGTGTAGTTGATCGTGGGCGTGATCACGCCGCGGGCGATCGTGAGGGCGCAGACGACCAGCTCGATGCCGCCGCTGGCCCCGAGCGTGTGCCCCAGCTGGCTCTTGGTGCTCGACACCGCCAGCCGCTTGGCCGCCGCCCCGAACACCCGCTTGATCGCCGCCGTCTCGGCCTTGTCGCCCAGGGGCGTGCTCGTGCCGTGGGCGTTGATGTAGTGGATGTCGTCGACGCCCAGGCCCGCGTCGGCCAGGGCGGCCGCCATCGCCTGGCCGGCACCCCGCCCCTCCTCGTCGGGCTGCGTGATGTGGCCGGCGTCGCCGCTGGCCCCGTAGCCCTTGAGCTCGGCGTAGATCCGCGCTCCGCGGCGGCGGGCGTGCTCGAGCTCCTCGATCACCACCACGCCCGCCCCCTCGGCGAGCACGAAGCCGTCGCGGTCGGCATCGAAGGGGCGGCTGGCCTGCTGCGGCGCATCGCTGCGAAACGAGAGCGCCCGCATGTTCTGGAAGCCCGCCAGGCCGATCGGCGTGAGGGCCGCCTCGCTGCCGCCGGTCACCATCACGTCGGCGTCACCGTATTGGATCGCCCGCAGCGCCGAGCCGATCGAGTTGGCGGCGCTGGCACAGGCCGTGGCCACGGCGAAGTTCGGCCCCTTGATGCCGTACAGGCTCGAGACGTGGCCGCTCGCCGAGTTGACCATCAGCTTCGGGATCGTGAAGGGCGAGACCTTGTCGATGCCCTTGTGGAGCAGCCGCTCCTCCTGCACCTCGAACTCCCACAGCCCGCCGATGCCCGAACCGATCACGACGCCGCAGCGGAAGGGATCCTCCTTCGAGAAGTCGATCCCCGAGTCGGCCACGGCATCCTTGGCCGAGGCGAGCGCGAACTGCGTGAACCGGTCGAGCCGCTTGAGCTCCTTCGCGGGCGCGATGTCCTCGGCCTCGGCGTTCCAGGGCACCTGGCCGCCGAACTGGACCCGGTAGCCCTCGACGCTGAACAGGTCGATCGGGCCCACGCCGCTGTCGCCGCGGACGATCCGTTCCCAGAAGGTCTCGAGTGACCGCCCCAGCGACGTGACCACGCCGAGGCCCGTCACCACCGCCCGTCGCTTCATCGCGTCTCCCGCCGCTCAGCCGGCGGCAGACCCGGAGGCCTGCTGCTTCTCGATGAAGTCGATCGCCTGGCCGACGGTATGGATCCTCTCGGCGGCTTCGTCGGGGATGTTGATCTCGAACTCCTCCTCGAGCTCCATCACCAGTTCGACGGTATCAAGCGAGTCAGCGCCGAGGTCGTTGATGAACGACGTCTCCCGGGTGATCTGGTCCTTGCTCCCCCCGAGCTGCGACGCCACGATTTCGATCACTCGATCTTGAACAGATGCCACCTTGCAAATCCTCCACTGGCCCGGAGCCGGTCGTCGCACGGGTCGCTGGCAGCCTCCAGACTGCGCCGTTTGCCCGTGTTCACCGCGAAGATATACCCGCTTGGGCCCGAACGTGTCCAGACCGCGAAAAACCGGCTGAAACGGGGCTGGGCACGCGGGCACAGGAGCCGGGAGAGTGCCCATCGTCAAACGCCGGCCGGGACTGCCCGTGGCCCGTCGCCGGACGTTCGCTCTGGCCATCCTGGCCTCCGCTCACTCCATGCTGGCTTCGCTTCGGCATCCTGCCTGCGCTCGCCATCAAGGCCGGCTCCGGACCACGGGCAGTCCCGGCCCCGACCCCGGCGAGAGGTGAATGCAGGGAGCGAGGCCTACCCGATCAGCCCGCCGTCCACGACCAGCGTCTGGGCCGTGATGTAACCCGACGAGGGGGCGGCCAGGAACAGGACGGCGTCGGCGATCTCGGTCGCCTCGCCGAGCCGCTTGGCCGGAACCCGCTTCTTGACCTCGTCGAGCAGCACGTCGCCCAGGGCCGCCGTCATGTCGCTGGCGATGAAGCCCGGGGCCACGGCGTTGACGGTGATCTTTCGCCCGGCCAGTTCCTTGGCGACCGTCTTCGTCAGGCCCACGAGCCCCGCCTTCGAGGCCGAGTAGTTGGCCTGGCCGGGATTGCCGCTCAGCCCCGAGACGCTCGCCACGTTCACGATCCGCCCGTACCGCTGCTGCATCATCGGCCGGCTGGCGGCCCGCATGAAGAGGAAGGGTCCGCGGAGGTTGGTGGTGAGCACGGTGTCCCACTCCTCGTCGCTCATCCGCGGCAGGAGCGTGTCGCGGGTCACGCCCGCGTTGTTGACCAGGATGTCGAGCCGGCCGAGCTTCTCGACCACCGCGTCGACCACCTGCTGGATCGCCTCGGCCTTCATGACGTCGCAGGGGAAGGCCTCGGCCTTGCCGCCGGCGGCCTGGATGCCGGCGGCCACCTCCGCCAGCTTGTCGGCCGAGCGGGCCACCAGGGCGACGGTGGCGCCGCTGGCCGCGAGCGCCTCGGCGATCGCCCGGCCGAGGCCCTGCGAGGCGCCGGTGACGAGGGCCACCTGGCCGGCGAGATCGACCTTGATCCGCCCCTCGGGAGGTCCCTTCTTCTTCGCGTCGCCCGCTTCCGCCATGCCGAAACCCTCCTCCGAGTGCTGCCCTGAACCTCAGTCGAACACGCCGTTCGCGGCGACCGTCCGGTCGATCCGCTTCATCAGCCCGCGGAGCACGCGGCCGGGGCCGATCTCCCAGGCCGAGCGGACGCCGGTGGAGAGGATGTATGCCACGGACGCCTGCCACTCGACAACTCCGACCACCTGCCGCGCCAGCAGGCCGCGGATCTCGTCGGGATCGGTGTGGGGCCGGGCGTCGACGTTGCTGACGACCGAAATCCGGGGCGGCCTGAGCTCCGCCCGGGCGAGCGCCGCGGCCAGGCGGTCCACCGCCGGCTGCATGAGCGACGTGTGGAACGCGCCAGCCACCTCGAGGCGGACGCACTTCATCGCCCCGGCCGCCGGGGCCGCCGCCTCCACGCGGTCGCAGGCCTCGCGGTCGCCCGACACGACGATGTTGCCCGGGCAGAGCACGTTGGCCACCTGGAGGATGCCGTTCCCGCGGCAGGCGTCGCAGAGGGCCGCCACGGCGTCGCGCTCCATGCCGAGCACCGCGACCATCGCGCCGGGCGAGGCCTCGGCGCAGTCCTGCATGGCCCGGCCCCGCTCGGCGACCACGCGGACGGCGTCGTCGAAGCCGAGCGCTC
Organism: Planctomycetota bacterium; assembly: GCA_046090525.1. Classification (GTDB taxonomy): domain Bacteria; phylum Planctomycetota; class Planctomycetia; order Pirellulales; family UBA1268; genus QWPN01. Next base: position 1,124 of record JBJTAA010000310.1, on the reverse strand, counting down.
CTGCGAACACGAGCGCCGTGTACTCGCCGAGCGACAGGCCCGCCGTGAGCGTCGCGGCCTCGAGCGGCCCGGGATCGCGGGCTCGGAGCACCTCGAGCGCCGCCAGGCTCGTCACCAGGATCGCCGGCTGGCTTACGGCCGTCGTGTTGAGCCGCTCGGCCGGACCGTGGCGACACACCTCGAGCAGGTCGTAGCCGAGGATCGCCGATCCGCGAGCGAACAGGTCGGCCGCGGCGGGGCTCGCCTCGACCCAATCGCCGGCCATGCCGACGGCCTGGGCACCCTGGCCCGGAAACAGGATCGTCGTCGCCCCGCCCCCCGCAGAAACCGCGGCCAAGGGGCTACTCCTCGGTCTTGACGACGGGCCGGCCCATGTAGTGGCCGCACGTCTCGCAGACGCGGTGGGTCGGCACCGCCTTGCCGCAGGTGGGGCAGAAGGTCAGCTGCCGGGGCGTGAGGAAGTCGTGGGCCCGGCGGGAGCGGGTCTTTTGGTTGGACTGTCGTCGCTTCGGAACGGCCATGGGGCACCTCGGTGAAGGGCGATAGCGTAGCGTCCCGCCGGATCACGGGCAAATGGGTGCTGGAAACGCGGCGGCTCAAGGCTCCAGGAGTCCGGTGACGCCGTGACCGGATCACGCCGGTGGTCGCGCGGCTCGGGGTTGCCCATGCCCCGTCGGCGGACGCTCCTTTCGGGCATCCTGCCCTCCAGTCGCTCGGAGGAAACCTCGCTCCGCAATCCTTGCTGCGCTCGGTTTCCTACGCCGTCTCCGGGGCATGGGCAACCCCTCGCAGGGGCCCTTGATGCAACGAGGAGCCGCGCGCCGCAGCGCAACAGTGGCCGCGGGCATCTTGCCCGCGGAATACGTGCTCCACTTCGACCCGTTTTCGGCGGGCAAGATGCCCGCCGCTACCGATGCGTCGCGCGTCGCTCAACGCACGCCCACGGCCGCCAGGATGGCGGCCGCCGCGAGGCGAGGGGCACGTTCGCTGCCCCCCCGCCGAGCCAAGGCTTCGCGGGCCAGGGATGGCCGCGAAGCCGTGAAACTAAAACAGCCGGCCCCGCGTCGCCGGCTTGCCGCCGATGTGCTCGTCGCCCTTCGGGGTGAGCTTGCGGCCGCGGGGCG
>JBJTAA010000309.1:0-11959 GCA_046090525.1 Planctomycetota bacterium | reverse complement strand
GCCTTCAACATCAACCTCGCCGCCGCCAATGGCACGGGCGGCTTCACGAACTCCCTGGCCGACGGCACGATCACGATCGAGCAGAACAGTTCCGACCTGAACCTGGTCTTCGCGCCGGTGCCCGAGCCGGCCGGCTTCAGCTTGCTGATCGCCGCGGGCGCGGCGGCCTGGGCGGTGCGGCGGCGGGTGCGGATCGCCGCCACGTAGATTCCTGCAGGTGGCCAGCAGGCGCCGCCGCCGACCGAAAGTGGCCGCGGGTCTGTGACCCGCGGAGGACGTCCACCACATCCGACGACGACCGGTCGCCGGCGGGAGTCGAGGCCGCATTCGGCGGGATGAAATCCCGTCGCCACTTTGGAGGCCAGCCACGGCGGCGATGCAGCCGGATCGCCGTGGCCGCAGACGGCCGCGTTCGCTTAGAATGACCGTGGCGAAGGGTGGCGGCACGGCCGCGGCCGCTCCCCGCCCTGAGCCCTTCGGTCCCACCATCGCGCCGGCTTGGCCGGCGACCATGTGGCAGGCCGCGGCGGCGACCTGCCCGGAGGTCTTGCCGTCGTGTTTTCCGCCCGAGATCCTGCCGACATCGAGCGGTTCTTCCGCGGGCTGACCGAGTATGCGTTTCACGCCCGGCTGGGCGTGGTCGACCCTCCACTGGTCGACTACGTGGCCGTCATGCTCGTGCGGTTCATGCGGAACGAACGGCTGGCCGTGCTGCCCGGGGCCGGTGAAGAGTCGGCCGACGTGACCCACCTGCTCCTGGCCGCGGAGCGACATGCCGACGCCAGCGAGGCCCGCGAGGAATATCGGCACATCGGAGATGTGACGCTCTTCTGGAGCGGGCTCTATCCCGAGGCGCTGGCTCGCTATCGCAAGCCCGGCCCCCACGCCGACCTGGTCGGCTACAAGGCGGCCGGGAAGCGGGCCTACCGGCTGGCTGCCACGCTCGAGCCCGAGGACGCGGCCGACGAGCGGGCCCTGCTCGAGCGGCTCGCGCATGAGTACGACCTCTGCGTGGAGGGGCTCGCTGAGGTCCGCCGCGCCTGGGGCGAGGCGGCTTGACGAGAGCGACGGCGCGATCTGCCTGCGAAAAGTGGCGACGGGATTTCATCCCGTCGAATCCGGCTGGGAAGCCAGACGGCGCCCGGTCGTCGGCGGGGGTGGTAGACGTCCTCCGCGGGTCACAGACCCGCGGCCACTTTTCAACGACCACGCGGCCACTCTGACTCACCACGCGGCCACTTTTCAACGACCACGCGGCCACTCTGACTCACCACGCGGCTCTTTTCCCTCACCACACGGCCACATCCACGACCGCGCGGCTGATGCGCGGCCCCGGCGGCCCCGGCGCGGCGTTATCCCTCCACGAGCTGCGCCTGCCAGGGAGGGTCGAAGCCCGCCGCATCGATCGGCAAGCCGGCCCGCACGACGGCCGCGACGATCTCCGCTGGCGACGTGCGGGTGGGATCGATCACGGCGGTGACCATGTCGGCGTCGATGGCCTGCGGGTCGTCGGCAAGCTCGCGAAGCACGACGGCCACCGCCTCCGCGCGGCCTGAACATCGCACCATGAACCGCCAGCGACGCCCCTCGCCGAAGCTCGCCGGATCGTTGCGGCCGCTGGCCACGAGCCGCCCTTCCCGGAGCACCGCCAGGTGGGTGAAGCAGTCGGGCACCCGGGCGTCGTCGATCGCGGCGAGCACGGTGCGATCCATCAGGTGGGCATCGCCGATGAGCCGCTCGACCGCCCGGCGGCCGGCCGGATCGAGCCCGCCGAACGGATCGTCGCAGAGCAGCACCTGCGGATCGTGCACGAGCGAGCGGGCCACGAGCAACTGCTTCCGGTGGCCGGCGTCCAGCGTGTCGATCTCGGATGCCCCCCGCCCCGCGAGCCCGGCGAGTTCGAGCCCCTTCTCCACGGCCTGGGCGAGCGCCCCGCCCCGCAGGCCCGCCGCCGCACCGAAGAGCTCGAGAAACTCGCCGGCCCGCAGCCCGGGCCAGTCGGGCGGCCGGTCGGGCACATAGCCCGCTGTCCGTCGCACCGCCTCCGCCTCGCGCCGCACCGAGCGGCCGTCGACGAGGATGTCGCCCGCATGCAGCGGCACGGCCGTGGCCGCCGCCGCGACCAGCACGCTCTTGCCGGCGCCGCTCGCCCCGATCACCGCCCACGCCTCGCCGGAGCGGACGTGCAGCGAGACCGCCTCGAGCACGAGCTGCCCCCCCTGCTCCACGCTCGCTCGGTCACAGCGGATCATGCGTCAACGCTCCACAGCACGGCACCAACCGCCGCGCACCAGCACCAACGAGGATGAAGCCGGCCGGGGGTCGCGCGCAGCCGCCGGTGCATTTTGACTGCCCGAGTTGACTTACCATGCCTATGGAGCTTGCAACGTCAAAATCCGCCGGCGGCGAGCACGTGCCCCCGGTCGGCGGTGCGCCCGTGCCCCGCGGTCGCACGCAGCCACCGGTGCATTTTGACTTCCCGAGTTGACTCACCATGCCCATGGAGCTTGCAACGTCAAAATCCGCCGACGGCGAGCACGTGCCCCCGGTCGGCGGTGCGCCCATGCTCGGGGCCGGGGGTCGCGCGCAGCCGCCAGTGCATTTTGACTGCCCGAGTTGACTCACCATGCCCATGGAGCTTGCAACGTCAAAATCCGCCGGCGGCGAGCACGTGCCCCCGGTCGGCGGTGCGCACCTCTGCTCACGGGCGATCGCCGGCGGCCAGGCGGTCGGCCGTCATCTCGATCGACACGAGCAGCCCGCGAGCCTTGTTCAGCGTCTCTTCGAACTCGCTCTCCGGCACGCTGTCGGCCACGATGCCGGCCCCCGACTGCACGTAGGCCCGGCCATCCTTGACAACGATCGTCCGCAGGGCGATGCAGGTGTCCATCGAGCCGGCGAAGTCGATGTAGCCCACGGCGCCGGCGTAGGGACCGCGGCGGACGGGCTCGAGCTCGTCGATGATCTGCATGGCCCGGATCTTCGGCGCGCCCGACACGGTGCCCGCCGGCAGGCAGGCCCGCAGCGCGTCGAAGGCCGTGAGCCCCGGACGCAGGCGGCCCGTGACGTTGCTCGTGAGGTGCATCACGTGGCTGTAGCGCTCGATGGTCATCACGTCGGAGAGCTCGACCGAGCCGATCGCGGCCACCCGCCCCACGTCGTTGCGGCCGAGGTCGATGAGCATCACGTGCTCGGCCCGCTCCTTGGGGTCGGCCAGGAGGTCCTCGGCGAGCGCCCGATCCTCCTCAGGCGTCGCCCCCCGCCGTCTGGTGCCCGCCAGCGGCCGGACGGTCACCGTGCCGTCGACGGCCCGCACCATGATCTCGGGCGAGCTGCCCACGAGCGTGCAGGCGGGCGACCGCAGGTAGAACATGAAGGGGCTCGGATTCACCACCCGCAGCGTCCGGTAGAGCTCGAGCGGCGAGCCCTGGAAGGGCACCTCCAGCCGGCGGCTCAGGACCACTTGGAAGACGTCGCCGGCCCGGATGTAGTCGATCGATTTCCTGACCGCCTCGTGGAACGCCTCCCGGCCGAAGGCCGACCGCGCGGAGCCGTCGGTCAGGCAGCGGGGCTCGTGCCGCGGCCCGATGTCGGCCGGCGGCGGCCAGTCGCTCGGCGTCGCGAGCTGCCGGATCGTCGCGTCGACACGGCTGCAGGCGGCCGTATAGGCGCGGTCGATGCCGGCCGGCGAGTCGTCGTCGATCCGGGCGAGCACGACCACGTCGATCGACTTCGTGGCGTTGTCGAAGACGACGATCCGGTCGTAGAAGGCAAAGTCGAGGTCGGGCAGCCCGAGATCGTCGGGGGGCGCCGCGGGCAGCCGCTCGACGTAGCGGACGGCGTCGTACGCGGCGTAGCCGACGGCACCGCTCGTGAACGGCGGCAGCTCCGGCAGGCGGGCCGGACGGTAGGCGGCCACCCGCCGCTCGAGTTCCGCGAGCGGGTCGTCGCTCTCGAAGTCCTCGACGCCGGCCGCGGTCGTCACCCGCACCGCCCGGCCGCGGGCCTCGAGCCGCAGAAACGGGTCGGCACCCAGGAAGCTGTAGCGGCCCACCTTCTCGCCGCCGACCACGCTCTCGAAGAGGCAGGCCGCCGCGCCCGAGTCGAGGCGGGCGAAGGCGGAGAGCGGCGTGAGGGCGTCGGCGAACAGCCGCCGGTAGACGGGCACCAGGCGGCTGGAGGAGGCCAGGCTCGAGAAACGGGTCTTGTCCGGAAAATGCGGCATCGTGGGGATCGCGGGGAGCGGGCCGGCGAGCGGGGCCGGTCCTGCGCCGCCGCGCCCGAAGCGTACCCGTGGCACGGGGCGGCCAACAACATCCCGGGCCTCTCGCGGCCGCGGCCGCCTTCCGGGCAGCGCGGCCATCCCGTCGCCCGGTGGCGACCGGCCGCCGGTGAGCCGCTATGATTGCGTTGACGGCCCCGAGGAGGTTCGCGATGAAGTGCCAGCAGTGCGACAAGCAGGCGGTGTTTCACATCACCGAGCTCGAGACGGGGGACGTGCGCGAGCTCCATCTCTGCGAGGACCACGCCCGCGCCTACCTGAACCAGGCCGAGCCGGGCGGGGGCGAGCAGGCGGGCGGGGGCGGCGGCGGGGCCCTATCCGGGCCGCTGACGGTCGGCCAGACGGCCGACGAGCTGGCCGTGCTCGACAAGAAGGCCTGCGACATGTGCGGCATCACGTTCTTCGAGTTCCGCAATCAGGGGCGGCTCGGCTGCCCGCACGACTATGCGCAGTTCGAGAAGGAGCTCGAGCCGCTGATCGCCAACATCCACGGGGCGACCCGCCACACCGGCCGCCGGCCCGACCGAGGCGGCACGGGGCTGCCGGAGTCGACCGCGGAGCTCACCAGCGTGATCGGCCTGCGCGGCCAGATGCAGCAGGCGATCGGGCACGAGGATTACGAGCGGGCCAAGGAGATCCGCGACCAGATCCGCGGCATCGAGGCCCGCTGGCTGGGAACCACCGGGGCCTGACGGCCCGACACCGCCCACGAGGACGACATCCGTCAACCCATGAAACTCGACGCCCTGACCGAAGCGACCGGTGAATGGCTCAAGGGCACCGGCCCCGAGTCCGACATCGTGATGAGCAGCCGCGTGCGACTGGCCCGCAACCTGGCCCAGTTCCCCTTCGTGGGCCGGGCGAGCGAGCAGGACCGCGAGGAGATCGAGCGGTTCCTGCGGGAGCGGATCGCCACCGCCCCGGTGGGCCAGGAGCTCGAATACATCGACGTCGGCCGGCTGGAGGAGATCGACCGGCAGTTCCTGGTCGAGCGGCAGCTGATCAGCCGCGAGCACGCCGAGGCCCAGGGAGCCAGAGGCGTGGCGATCGACCGAGTCGAGCAGGTGAGCCTGATGATCAACGAGGAGGACCACCTCCGGATCCAGTGCATGCACAGCGGGCTCGACCTGCAGGGGGTCTGGAACCAGATCCGGCTGGTCGACGAGCAGATCGGCAAGGTCGTGCCCTACGCCTTTCACGACCGCTGGGGCTACCTCACCGCCTGCCCCACGAACGTCGGCACCGGCATCCGCGTGAGCGTGATGCTGCACCTGCCGGCGCTCGTGATCACCCGCCAGATCGACAAGGTGTTCCGCAGCCTGCACAAGATCTCGCTGGCCGTCCGGGGCCTCTACGGCGAGGGCTCGCAGGCCATGGGCGACTTCTACCAGATCTCCAACCAGACCACGCTCGGCCGCACCGAGGAGGAGCTCGTGGAGCAGGTGGGCGACGTGGTGCCCGTCCTGATCGACTACGAGCGGCGAGCCCGCGAGTTTCTCGTCCGCGAGACCCAGCAGAACGTGCACGACCAGGTGAGCCGGGCCTTCGGCATCCTGCGGACGGCCCAGACGATCACCGCCGAGGAGACGATGCAGCTGCTCTCCCGGGTGCGGATGGGCGTGCTCTTGGGCCTGATCGGCGACGTGAACATCGCCGACATCAACTCCCTGCTCGTCCGCACGCAGCCGGCGCACCTGCAGAAGATCCGCGGCGTGGAGCTCGACACCAAGGACCGCAACATCGAGCGGGCCCGCTACCTGCGGCAGAACTTCGAGGGCACGGGACCGACCGCGAACTGAGCGGGCGGGGCGGGTCCCGAGTGGGCGGCGGGATTTCCATCCGGCTGAACGTGTGTCGGGATGGAGGGCGGTTTCCACGGGTCACAGACCCGTGGCCACTGTTCCAGCCTGTGCCCGATGGCATTCCCCGGGGCACAGCGATCGACCGCGAGGGGTTGCCCGTGCCAATCGAGCGGCGTAGGAAACCGAGCGCAGCAAGGATTGCGAAGCGAGGTTTCCTCCGAGCGACCGGAGGGCAGGATGCCCGCAGGGAGCGTCCGGCGAGATGGCCCGGGCAACCCCGCGCGTGCGTCACCCAAGGGGACGTCCAACGCGATCCGGTCACGGAGTGACCGGACTCCTGGGGGCGGCTCAGCCGCCGGCGAACTTGCTGCGGAGGGCCTTGACCACCGGCGCAGGCACGAACTTCAGGAGCGCCTCGTCGTCGGCCAGGGGCGTGATCTGCTTGAGCAGCGACGACGAGATGTGGGAGTAGGCCGCGTCGGCCATCAGGAAGACGGTCTCCACGCCCGCGTCGAGCCGCCGGTTGGCGAGCGTCATCGTGAACTCGGCCTCGATGTCGGTCAGCGACCGCACGCCCCGCAGGAGCACGTGGGCCCCCTGCTCCCGCACGAAGGCCACCGAGAGCCCGCTGAACAGCTCCACCTGCACGTTGCCCAGGCCGTCGAGCGACTCCCGCACCAGCCGCACCCGCTCCTCGAGCGAGAAGAGCGGCTGCTTGTCGGGATTGATGCCGACGCCCACGACGATGCGGTCGAAGATCCGCGCAGCCCGCCCGATCACGTCGAGATGCCCGAGCGTGATGGGGTCGAAGGAGCCGGTGTAGACGGCCGTGCGACCGTTCTGGGACTGGGTCTTCAAGCCGGACGTTCCGCTGCGGGCATGGGACCGGCCGCAAGGCGGAACCGGCGGCCGGGGCGGGCCGGAATGCTCCCGGCTCCCCGCCGAGAGGCGATTATGGTATGGAAAGAGGCCCGTTTCCAGCCATGACTCCCGAGGGATACCGGGTCACGTGTCGAAGGCGCTCGCGTTCACCGGCCTGATCATTTCGGGGCTCGTCGTGATCCTGTTCGTCGCCGATCTCGCGGCGGCCTTCCCGTTCAAACGGGTCAGCTGGATGGCGGATCTCGCCTTCATCTTCAGCGGCCTGATCACGGCCTACCTGAGCTGGATGCTGATGCCGACGGCCGGCCGCCGCAGTTAGTCGCGGCAGCGTCGCTCCGCTAAGCGGCCCGCAGCACCGACCGCTGGGACGAGCCCTGCTCCTCGCCGGCCAGCCGGGCGGCGAGGCACGGCAGCGTGACCGCCTCCGCCCGGCCGCGATCGACGTGCCGCCGGGCCCAGGCGAGCCACCGCTGCAGCCGCGAGGAGAGGAAGGTGCTGCCCGCGTTGCCGGCGGCCAGGCCGTCGGTGCGGAGCACGTGCAGGGAGCGCTGCCGCGGCCGCGGCAACCCGCTCAGGCCGAGCCAGGCCAGCGGTCCTTGCCGCACCGGCGGAGTGAGTTCCACCTCCCACAGGCCCCAGGCGGCGTTGCGGCACCGCCAGCCGCGGGGCGCCGGTCGCCGGGAGCCGCGGTCGGACGAGCCAAGCGTGTCCACGAGCACCATCCTCACGCCCTCCTCAACGAGGAGGCTGCGGTGTTCCGGCATGGCGGGCCCGCGCACCGCGATCGCTGCGAGCCCAGGCAGGATGTCCCGGCCGCGGGCCAGGAGCGTGCGGAGCCGCTGCCGCGATTCGAAGGCGGTTGCGGGCACTTCCAGTGCCACGTCGCATCCGGCCTGGCTCTGCGCCAGGGCCGCCGCGGCGGCGAGGCCGTCCCACGGGGCGAGCCACGTGATCGGGACGCCTGGCCCGCGGAGCAAGCCGTGCGGACCGGCGACATCGGACCGCGCCGACTTCGGCAGCGACGCGCAGATGACGAGCGTGGCCGGAGTGTTCGAACCTGGCATGCTGTTCCCCCGTGGCCGGGCCGGACGGCCCCTGGATCGCCACTGCGTATCGACGTCCGGCGACCCGTCGCTCAAGCCGCCCGTCCGCCGGACGCGCAGGCCGGAAAGTCGTGGCGACGGACCGGGCTCACCCGGCCTGCCCGGCCGCCGCGGCGGGAGTCGTTGCGGCCTGCGGCGTCTGGACACCCTGGGCCGACCCTGACGGCTCGCCCGCCGTCCGGGTCCGGGCCCCCTGCTCGTGCAGCACCATCGCGTCCACGAGCGACTCGACGCCCGGGGTCGCCGCCTCGACCGTGGGCTCGAGGCCGAAGCGCCTCAGCACGGCGGAGGTGACGGGGCTGATGCTGGCGATCCGCCAGTCACGCAGGCGGCTGCCGAACAGCCGCGCCGCCGACTCGGCGATGATGCCGCTGGTGATGGTGATCCAGGCGGAGCCCAAGTCGGCCGTGGCCGCCGTAGCCGCTTCGTCGAGCCTCGCGACCGGTTCGCTCGCGTAGGCGGCGACCTCGTCGACGTGATGCCCGCCGGCCCGCAGGCCGCGGGTGAGGACGTCGCGGCCCGCCGTCGCCCTCACGAGCAGGAAGCGGCCTGCGGCGGGCTGGTCGGCAAACGCGCCGAGCAGACCTTCGGAGCGATGCTCGTCCGGCACGCGGTCGCAGACGTAGCCCGCCTGCTCGAGTTCCCGCCGCGTCGCGGGCCCGATCGCGGCCAGCCGGGCCGTTCCCAGCGCCCGTCCGTCGCGGCCCGCCGACCGCAGCCGGGCGAGAAAGCCCCTGACCCCGTTGACGCTCGCGAACACGACCCAGTCGTAGGTGTCGAGCGCGCGGATCGCGGCGTCGAGCGGTGCCCAGTCGGGCGGGTCGACGATCCGGACGACCGGCACATGCAGCGGCAGGCCGCCCAACGCCCGGATGCGGGAGACGAGCTCCCCCTCCTGCCCCGCCGGCCGGGTCACGATCACGCGGCTTCCGGCCAGCGGCCCGCGGACGCCCAGGTGGGCGGCCACCTCGCCGACGATCAGCAGGGCCGGTGACTTCCAGCCGCACCGCTGGGCGTCGGCCGCGCAGGCCTCGAGCGTGGAGGTCGCGACCTGCTGGTCGGGCCACGAGGCGCGGCACACGATCGCCACCGGCGTATCGGGGGGCCGGCCCGCTGCGATGAGCTGGCGCGACCAGGTGCCGATCTGCTCGACGCCCATGTAGACCGCGAGCGTTCCCGGCAGGACGGCCAGGGAGCCGAGATCGATCGGCTGATCCTTGCCCCGGGCCTCGTGGCCCGTGACGAGCGTGAGGCTCGAGGCGGCGTCGCGGCTCGTGAGCGGTATGCCGGCGGCCGCTGCCGCAGCCACCGCGGCGGTGACGCCCGGCACGATCTCGACGGCGACACCCGCCCGCCGCAAGGGGGCGAGTTCCTCGGCCAGCCGCGCGAACACGGTCGGATCGCCCCCCTTGAGCCGCACGACCCTGCGGCCCGTGGCGGCGAGCCGCACGAGCAACTCGCCCGTGGTGCCGCCGGGGTCCCCGTCGGCGACGTCGCCCCGGTCGATGCAGACAAGCTCCACCCCGTCCGGAATCAGCGCCAGCACGGCCGGCGGCACGAGGCGGTCATGGACCACCACGTCGGCGGCGCGGAGCGCCTCGAGGCCGCGGAGCGTCACGAGGTCGGCGGCGCCCGGCCCCGCACCCACGAAGGCGACGACGGGCGGGCGGGCGGATTCCGGGGAAGGCACGGTGCGACGAGCTCGAGCGATGCGCCAGAGCGGGGTTTGAGAGGATCGGCAGGCTGACCTAGACTAGCGTGTTTTCCGGGCGTCCAATCGCCCGGGGAACCGTTGACCGCGCCGGAGGGCGCCGTCACCACAGCATCCTCACCGGTCATGGCGAACGAGTCTACAACGGCGACCCAGATCCCGGCCGACCCCGCTCTCTCGCCTTCCTGGTCCGCCCTGTCCGCCGCGGATCGCTCACGGCTGCTGCAGTGCTACCGGACCGGCGTCCACGCGGCCGCCAACGTCGATTATGCCATCGACATGTTCTCCGCCTGCGTGAGCGGCGACCCCGGCAACGTGGTCTTCCTGCAGGCCTTCCTCGGGGCCCTGCGGCGCAAGTTCGGGGCCAAGAAGGGGGGCGGACTCAGCTCGTTCCTCGGGGCCGGGGCCCGGGCCGGGATGAAGCGGGCCGCGGCCAACGCGCAGTGGCGGGACGTGATCAAGCAGGGCGTCCCGATCCTCAAGACCAACCCGGCCGACCACATCTGCCTGCTGGCCATGGCGGAGGCCTGCGGCAACCTGATGTTCGTCGACTGCCAGGCCTTCTACCTGCGGGCCGCCCTCGACGCCTCGCCGGCCGACGCCGAGGTGAACCGGCAGTGCGCCCGCTTCGCGGCCAGCCAGGGCAACTTCGACCAGGCGATCGAATGCTGGCGGCGGATCGGTCGGATCAAGGGGATGGCGGAGGAGGCCGAGAAGGAGATCGCGCAGCTCTCCGTCGACAAGACCATCTCCGCGGGCAAAGGGCTCGCGGGCCGGGTGGGCGGCGGGCAGCCGGGCGCGGCAGCCGAGCCGACGAAGGCCGCCGATCGCCGCGAGACCCTGCGGCAGGCGATCCGCGCCAACCCCGCCGACGTCGACAGCCATCTCGAACTCGCCGACCTGCTCGAGCAGGATGGCTCGATCGAGGAGGCCGAGAAGCTGCTGGCCCGGGCGCTCGCGGCCTCGGGCAACGAGCTGAAGGTCCGGGAACACGTCGAGGATCGCCAGCTCCGGTGGGCCCGCTCCAAGGTCATGATCGCCGAGCAGCGGCTGGCCGCGGCCGACACCCCCGAAAACCACGAACTCGTGGACAAGCTCAAGCGGGCCCAGCTGCGGCAGGAGATCGACATCTTCGCCGCCCGCTGCAGCCGCTACCCGGAAAACCTCACCTGGAAGTACGAGCTCGCCCTGCGGCTGAAGTCGGCGGGCAAGTTCCCCGAGGCCATTCGCTACTTCCAGGAGGCCCTCAAGGACACCCGCCGCAAGGGCGTGATCTCGCTGGAACTCGGCGAGTGCTTCCAGAGCATCAAGCAGTATCCGCTGGCCATGCAGAACTACGAGGCCGCGGTCGAGGCCCTGACCGACCGGGAACTCGAGCTCCGCAAGCGGGCGCTCTACCGGGCGGGGGTGCTGGCCGCGGGGCTCAAGGACATCGACGCCGCCCAGAAGCACCTCTCGGCCGTGGCCGGGCTCGACTACGGCTACCGCGACGTGGCCCAGCGGCTGGACAAACTCCGCTCGACGAAGCATAACGGTGACGTCGAGGGCTGATTCGCGGCCCCGGCGATTACCCGCACACCCGTTCACCAGAGGACCCCATGCCCCACTCGGCCAGTGCCAAGAAGCGTCATCGCCAGAACCTCCGCGACCGGGAGCGGAACCGGCAGGCCAAGTCGGTGATCAAGACGTCGGTTCGCAAGGTGCTGGAGGCGGTGTCGGCGGGCGACGCGGGCCTGGCACGCGAGCAGCTGCAGGGCGCCGTGAAGACGGCCGACAAGGCCGCGGCCAAGGGCACGATCCACAAGAACCGGGCCGCGCGGATCAAGTCGCGGCTGTCGGCGCGGGTTCGCTCGCTGACGAAGGGCGAGGGCGGCACCGCCGCCAAGGCCCGCAAGGCCTGACGGGCTCCAGGAGTCCGGTCACTCCGTGACCGGATCACACAAGACGCCGCTCCGCCACTGACCCGGTTCCGGCCCAGGAGTCCGGTCACTCCGTGACCGGATCACTCAAGACACCGCGCCGCCACTGACCCGGTTCCGGCCCAGGAGTCCGGTCACTCCGTGACCGGATCACACAAGACACCCCGCCGCCACTGACCCGATTCCGGCGGAACCGGGCTCCCGGGTCACCAGACGACGGCCGCGGCGTCGAACACCGGCCCCTCGACGCAGGTGCGGCG
>JBJTAA010000308.1:0-13383 GCA_046090525.1 Planctomycetota bacterium | reverse complement strand
TGCGGCTCCCCGAGGAACTGCCCGGCATCTTCGCCGAGATCGGTCAGCGGCCGGCCGTCTACGAGAGCCGGGAGCAGTGGTCGGCGAGCCCCTGGGACACCTGGCCGATGCTCCTGCTCCTGGCCGGCTGCCTGATCGCCGAGTGGTTCCTGCGGAAGAAATGGGGCCTCGTGTAGGCCGCGGAGGCGTCGGCGGGCGGAGGGGCGCGGGACCGACGGAAAGGAGTCGCGTGATCCCCCTTGCTTGCGCCAGGGGGCGTTTCTTGCGGCGATTGCCGGCATTTTTTCGTCAGGCCCGGCCTGCTACCCTCCCGCCCCGCGTTCCCTCCGGGAGCGCCGTTTCGGAGCCCCTGCATGGCCAAGCGCCGGCCCATCCGCGACAAGCTTCTGCTCGGCGGCCTCCTGGTCGGCGTGATGGTGGCGGTGCTCTCGGCGAGCAGCTTCCTGGGCGTCTATTCCTACCGCCGACTGGTGCGGGCGCTCTCGAGCCGCGCGGCGGAGCTGCCGCTGGCGGCCGAGCTCGACGCCCGCGTGGCCGCGCTGCGGCTGTCGCACGCGCGGGCCCTGGCGACCGACGACGCCGTCGACGCGCTCCTGGCCGGCGCGCGGGCCACGTCCGACGCGCTCTCCGCCTACGAGAGCGAACTGGAGGCGGGTGAACTCGACGACGTGCCGTTCGCCGACCGGTCCCGTGAACGGGAGACCGCCCGCCGGATCGCCGACCGCCTCGCCGCCATCGAGGCGACGCTCGTGCCGGCGGCGGGGCTGCCGAACGCATCGGGCGTGTTCGGTCATGCGGCGCTGATCGAGGCCGCGCCGCAACTGGAGCAGCTCGCGGGCCTGACCGCGGAGCTGCCCACCTTCCTGCAGCAACGGCTCCACGACCTCGCGCACGAGGTCCGCGGCCGCTACCGCACGCTGATCGTGGTCACCTGGGCCACCGCGTTGGCGGCCGGCCTGCTCGTGGCCGCGATCGGCGTGCTCACCTACCGCTGGGTGTTCCGGCCGCTGCGGCTCCTGGGCCACGGCTCCCGGCGGGTGGCGGCGGGCGACTTCGACTACCGGATCCAGCTCGACACCCGCGACGAGATGGCCGAACTGGCCGACGCCTTGAACGACATGACCGAACGGTTCCGGGAGATCCGCGATGATCTCGACCGGCAGGTGCAGTCGCGCACCCGCGAGGTGATCCGCAGCGAGCAGCTGGCGAGCGTCGGCTTCCTGGCGGCCGGCGTGGCCCACGAGATCAACAACCCGCTGGCCTCGATCGCGATGTGCGCGGAGTCGCTGGAGAGCCGGATCGATGCGCTGGCGCCCGCGGAATCCGACGCCCAGGTGGCCCGGCGCTACCTGTCGCTGATCCAGAACGAGGCGTTTCGCTGCAAGGGCATCACCGAGAAGCTGCTCGACTTTTCCCGGCTCGGCGAGGTGAAGCGTCAGGCCACGGCCCTGGTGGCGCTGGTCAGCGACGTGGCCGACATGCTCCGGCACGTGGGCCGCTTCGCCGGCCGCGCGATCGAGATCGAGGAGGGGCAGGACGTGCTGGTGATGGTCAATCCACAGGAGATCAAGCAGGTCGTGCTGAACCTGCTGGTCAACGCCCTCGACTCCATCGCGGAGCACGGCCGGGTGCGGGTGGCCGCCCGCCGCACCGGCGGGGAAGCCGTGCTCACCTTCGCCGACGACGGCTGCGGCATGACGCCGGAGGTGCTCGACCACCTGTTCGAGCCCTTCTTCACCCGCCGCAAGAACGGGCAGGGGACGGGGCTCGGCCTGTCGATCGTGCAGCGGATCGTCACCGACCACGGGGGCCGGATCGAGGCCACGAGTGCCGGGCCGGGCCTGGGCTCGACCTTCCGCGTCACCCTGCCGCTGGCCCAGATCGGGGCCGTGGCGGGCGACCCGCCCGCCGCCTCGCTCGACCGGGCCGCCTGAACCAGCCTGCCGGAGACACGCCTTGAAGACCCAGCGACCGATGCGGATCCTGTTCGCCGACGACGAGGCCTCGCTCCAGGAACTGATGCGGATCGAGCTGCCGCGGCTCGGCCACGAGGCCACCGTCTGCCCGGACGGCCGCACGGCGCTGGCGGCCCTGGAGGTGACGTCCTACGACTGCGTCGTGGTGGACCTCGACATGCCGGGCGTCGGCGGCATGGAGGTGATCGCCCGGGTCCGGGAGACGTCGCCCGACACCGAGACGGTGATCATCACCGGCAAGTCGTCGGTGGAGACGGCCATCGAGGCGGTGCGGCAGGGCGTGTTCGAATACCTGACCAAGCCCTGTCGGCTGGCCGACATCCAGGCCGTGCTCGAGCGGGTGCGGAAGCGGCGGGAACTGACGAGCCGGCTCAAGGCGCTCGAGCGCCGCGTGCGGCGGGCCGAGGGCACGACGCAGTTGGTGGGCGACTCGGCGGCCCTCGGGCAGGTGCGCAGGCTCGTCGAGCGGGTCGCCGGCAGTGAGGCATCCGTGCTCGTGCGGGGCGAGACCGGCACGGGCAAGGAGCTCGTGGCGCGGGCCGTGCACGAGGGGAGCGGGCGGGCTGGCGGGCCGCTCGTGGCCGTCAACTGCGGGGCGCTGCCGGAGCACCTCGTGGAGAGCGAGCTCTTCGGGCACCGCAAGGGGGCGTTCACCGGTGCCGACGAGCACCGGGCCGGGCTGTTCGAGGTGGCCGATGGCGGCACGCTCTTCCTCGACGAGATCGGGGAGCTTCCCAAGGCCCTGCAGTCGCGGCTCCTGCGGGTGCTCGAGAGCGGGGAGATTCGCCGCGTCGGCGACAACCATCCGATCACTGTGGACGTGCGGCTCGTGTGCGCCACCCACCGCAACCTCGAGGAGATGGTGCGGCAGGGAGAGTTTCGGGAAGACCTGCTGTTCCGGATCAACACCTTCGAGATCGCCGTGCCGCCGCTCCGCGACCGGCGGGAAGACATCCCGGCCCTCGTGGACCACCTCGTGCGCCGCACGCGGCCGCAGCTGCCGCCCCGCCAGGAGGTGATCGATACAGGCGCGCTCGCCACGCTCACCGCCCACGACTGGCCCGGCAACGTCCGCGAGTTGGCCAACGTGGTCGAGCATGCCCTCGTCTTGTGCGACGAGCTGCCGCTGGGCGTCGAGCATCTCCCGGTGCGTCTGGCGAGGACGCAGCCCGCCCCCGCCGTGGCGGTCACGGTGCCGGCCGCGGCGGCCAGCGTGCCGCCGTCGATGATCGGCGAGCCGCGGCCCAAGACGCTCCGCGAACTGGAGATCGAGGCGATCCTCGAGGGCCTCGAGCGCAACGGCGGCAACAAGCCGCGCACCGCCGAGGAGCTCGGGATCAGCCTGAAGACGCTCTACAACAAGCTGCACCAGATCCAGGACGCGGCGCTCGAGAAGCCGGCCTAGGGGCAGCCGCGTGACAGAGGCCGCCTGATGAGTGGCCGCGGGTTTGCAACCCGCGGAATCCGGTTTGCAACATCGTCGTCGCCCGGCAGTCAATGACGAATCGGCGTGGATTCGGCGGGATGGAATCCCGCCGCTACTAGACCTTGCGGATCACGCCGACGAGCACGCCGAGCACCTTCGCATTGCGGACGTAGATCGGCTTCATCGATGAGTTGGCCGGCTGGAGCCGGATGCGATCCCGCTCGGGGAACCAGTGCTTGAGCGTGGCTTCGCCGTCCTCGGTGCGGGCGACGACGATATCGCCCGCGCGCGCCGTCTTGGCCTCCTTGATCACCACCCAGTCGCCGTCGGCGATCTGGGCCTCGATCATCGAGTCGCCCATCACCTTCAGGACGAAGTGGTCCTCGTGATAGAAGAGGTCTTCGAAGGCGATCCGCTCGGTCTGCTCATCGGCGACCCGCAGCGTGCCGGCGGCCACCCAGCCGGCCATCTGCAGGCCGCTGAGATGGGCAGGCTCGTTGACGAGCTCGATGGCCCGCGACATGTTCTTGCCCCGGGTGATCAGCCCCTTGCGCTCCAGCGCCTTGAGGTGGCAGACCACGCCGTTGGGCGACCGGATCTTGAAGGCCTGCCCGATCTCGCGGACCGTCGGCCCATAGCCCCGCGACCGGATCTTCTCGCGGATGAAGCCGTAGATCTCCATCTGCCGCTCGGTCGGCTGGTCGCTCTGATCCTCCTCGGTCGTGGTGCGAACCGAGAGGGGATGCTGCTCGACCGGGGCCGCCACCTTGCGACGCTTGGTGCGGACGGCGGTGCGGCTCTTCGCCTGGCGGAGGGAGGTGCTCTTGCGCTTCGACATCGGTGTCAGGCGGCCGGGCCGCGTCCTCGGGTGATTTGTCGGGGTGTGAACACCAGTATCTTACTATACGATCGTTCATTTTCAAGGCCGGCCTGAAGGATTTTGCCGGCCGCCCCGTCCCGGCCTAAATTCGGCCTCGTCACCCCCTCGGAGCCCGAAAGCATGACACGGCCGACCCTGAATGCCAACAGCCTTCTCCTGCTCACCATGCTCGCGGCCTGCTGGCTGCCGGCGGCCAGGAGCCTGGCCGCGGCGGAGGCCGGCACGGCGGTGGCCGAGCCGCCGCCGCCCGGCAGCCAGGAGCGGGACGACGCGCAGGGGGGGGCCAAGGCGGCGGCTGACAAGTCGCGGCGGGCCAGCGCCACGATCGCGCACGTGCGGATCGCCGGCGAACTGCCCGACGGCGTGGGGCAGGGGGGGCTCTTGGCCGATGTCGCTCCCCGGCTGCATCGGCTCGTCGAGCGGCTCGACAAGGCGGCGGCGGACGAGCGGGTGCAGGGTGTGATCCTGTCGATCGAGTCTCCCGAGGTGGGCCGCGGTCGAGCCGACGAGCTGCGGGCGGCCGTCGGTCGCCTCCGCAAGGCCGGCAAGCCGGTGTCGGCCCTGTTCGTCGGGGGCGGGCCGGCGGCCTACTTCGTGGCGGCCGCCTGTGACACCGTCGCCATGCCGCCGGCCGCCACGCTCGAGCTGGCCGGTGTGCGGGCCGAGATGATGTTCTTCAAGGCGCTGCTCGATCGGCTCGGCGTCGAGGCCGAGATCCTCCAGGTGGGCGAGTTCAAGGGGGCGGGGGAGCCGCTGACCCGCGAGCGCATGAGCCCGCAACTGCGGGAGCAGTATGAGAGCTTCATCGGTGACCTCTACGAACAGCTGATCGAGCGGGTGGCGGCCGATCGCCGGCTCGACGAGGGACGCGTCCGCGAACTGGTCGATGCGGGAGTGTTCACGGCCGAGGCCGCCCGCGACGCCGGGCTCGTCGACGCGGTGCACTACGAGGACGAGGCGATCGCCGCCCTGACCACGCGGCTCGGCCTGGAGAAGCCGAAACTCGCCCGCGACTACGCGGAACGGAAGTTGGACGACGACTTCTCCGGGATCGGCGGCCTCGTGAAGCTGATGGAGCTCGTCTCCGGACAGAAGCAGGCCGGCCCGGCCGGCAAGGGGAAGCGGGTCGCGATCGTGCACGTGGCCGGCGAGATCCGCGAGGGAAAGAGCAGCGACGATCTGCTGATGGGGGGTGCGGTCGGCTCGGCGACGATCTGCAAGGCCATTCGCGAGGCCGCGGCCGACGAGAAGGTGGTGGCGATCGTGCTGCGGATCGACTCGCCCGGCGGCTCGGCGCTGGCCAGCGACCTGATCTGGCGGGAGGCGGAGCGGGTAAAGAAGCCGGTGGTGGCGAGCCTCTCCGACACGGCCGCCAGCGGCGGCTATTACATCGCGGTCGCCGCCGACAGGATCGTGGCGGCGCCCGGCACGCTGACCGGCTCGATCGGCGTGGTTGGCGGCAAGATCGCCGTCGGGGGAGCGCTCGAGAAGGTGGGCGTGCACACCGACGTGGTGAGCCGGGGCAAGAACGCCGGCTGGCTGTCACCGACGGAGAAGTTCAGCGACGCCGGGCGGGAGGCCTTCCTCGGCACCATGAAGGACGTCTACCGGCTGTTTACGAGCAAGGTGGCGGCGGGGCGAAAGCTCGACCTCGCGAAGGTCGAGTCGCTCGCGGAGGGGCGCGTCTACACGGGCCGGCAGGCCCTCGAGGCGGGGCTCGTGGATCGGCTGGGCACGCTCGACGACGCGATCGACGAGGCGAGGAAGCTCGCCGGAATCGAGGCCGACGAGGACCTGGAGCGGACGCTCTTGCCCGAGCCCCGCGGCCTGTTCGACGACCTCTTCGCGGCGGCCGGCGGCGATGTGGCGCCCGTCGTCCGCCGTGCCGGCCTGCCGACGGGCGATGTGGCGGTAGGGGCGATGATCAGGGCCCGGATCGCCGGCTTGCCGGGGCTCGAGCCGCTCGTCGGCGAGGCCGACACGCTCGTGCAACTGCTCTCCGGCCGGCCGCAGCTGCTGCTGCCGCTGCGGCTCAGGATCCGCTGAAGGACGGGGCCGGGGCCGGGACCCGGTTCCGGCGGAACCGGGCTCCTGGAGTCCGATCACGCCGCGACCGGAGGGGTGGAGATGGGGCGTCGTGCATGACCCGGTTCCGGAGGAACCGGGCTTCAGGAGTCCGGTCACGCCGTGACCGGAGCGGTGGAGACGGGGCGTCGTGCGGGACCCGGTTCCGGCGGAACCGGGCTCTTGGTCTCACCAGGCGAAATGCGCGAAGGCCTTGTTCGCATCGGCCATGCGATGCACGTTGTCGCGCTTCGTGACCGCGGCGCCTTCGCGCTTGTAGGCGGCCACGATCTCCTCGGCCAGCTTCTCGTGGGTGGCCCGCCCCTTCTTCTCGCGGACGGCCTGGAGCAGCCAGCGGATCGCCAGCGACTGCTGCCGGTTGCGGCTCACCTGCATCGGCACCTGGTAGGCGGCACCGCCCACCCGCTTGGAGCGGACTTCGACGGCGGGCTTCACGTTCTCGACGGCCCGGTTGAAGACCTCGATCGGCTCGGCGTCGTTGACCTTCTTGGACACGATCTCCATCGCCCGGTAGAAGACGCCCTGGGCGACGCTCTTCTTGCCGTCCTCCATCAGGCAGTTGATGAACTTGCTGGCGAGCAGCGAGCCGTAGACGGGATCGGGACGGAGTTGCGTGCGGCTGGCGGTGATGCTTCCCATGATCGTGTTCTTCCTGGCTTAGCCCTTCTTGGCACCGTAGAGGCTGCGGGACTGCTTGCGGCCCGACACGCCGAGCGTGTCGAGCGCGCCGCGAATGATGTGGTAGCGGACGCCGGGCAGGTCGCGGACACGGCCGCCGCGGACGAGCACGATCGAGTGCTCCTGCAGGTTGTGTCCTTCGCCGGGGATGTAGACGGTCACTTCCTTCTTGTTGGAGAGCCGCACGCGGGCGATCTTCCGCAGCGCCGAGTTGGGCTTCTTCGGCGTCATGGTCCGCACCTGGAGGCAGACGCCCCGCTTCTGCGGACACTTGTCGAGCACCGGCGACTTGGAGAACTTCCGCTTGGGGCGGCGGCGGTGACGGATGAGCTGGCTGATCGTGGGCATGCGAAACCGGGCTGTGGGGAGGACCTTTCGGGCGAGCCCCAGAGGATACCCGACGACCGGGGCCGACGGAAGCGGGGGGCTTTTGCGGCGAAATGCCGGCCACGGCGGGCGGCGGTGCTTCCGGCTCCGCCGGCTGTCCCCCGGCCTAACGCGCGGCTCACTCGGGATGCAGGATCTCGCCGCGGCCCCCGGCCAGCGTGTCGCCGTGCCACTGCCGGAAGCGACCTGGCGGAGACGTGGCCGGGCGGAAGCCGGCGCGTCTGAGGGCGGCGAGTTGCAGGCCGATGAACGGTGGCAGCCAGGCTCGGCCCCGCTCGAAGGTGGCCGGAATCGCCGGCCGGTCGGCCAGGGCCACGAGCGACCCGCGGCGCATGCCGAGCCCCGGATGCGGACCGATGCGGCCGGCCACGAGCACGGTGCCCGCCCGCATCTCGAACGCGGCCGCCGCGCCGCAGCCGCCCCCGACGGCGACGACGCCGCGCCTGAGCCGCTGGCCGGCGAGCCGGCCCACGTCGCCGGCCACCATCACCAGGCCGCCGCGCATGCCGTGGTCGCTGCCGGGGAGTGCACCGCCCACGTTGTCACCCGCCCCGCCGCCGATCACGACCTCGCCGCCGCCCATCTCGGCCGCCAGCCAGTCGCCGGCGTCGCCGGCCACGTCCAGCCGGCCGCCGGTCATGCCCTCGGCGGCGTGGCGGCCGACGCTGCCCATCACGCGGATCGTTCCGGCGGCCATGCCGGCGCCGACGAAGTGGATACGGCTGAAATCGCCCCGGCACTCGAGCACGCCGTCGACCTCGCCCGCCACCGAAAACAGGTCACCCACCTCGGCGGCCCGCTCGTCGGCCCTGACCGGCAGACGCTTGACCGCGTCGAGCGACAGGCCGGCGAGCCGGTCGGGCGTGATGCCCGCGAGGTCGATCGACAGCGGCCCGCCCGTGGCAGGATCGGTGGCGGGAGTGAGCACGAGCGGCATCGGTGGCGGACCCGCGGGGCGGCTGCTGACGGATCGGGCAGAGCATACCGTGGGGCCCGGCCGTGTTGCGGGATGGAGGGCGGATTCCGCGGGTCGAAGACCCGCGGCCACTTTTTTGTGGCAGCGCAGCGGCGATCAGCGATCCAATCGGCGCATCCAAGGCCCTGCGAGGGGTTGCCCATGCCAATCGAGCCGGCGTAGGAAACCGAGCGCAGCCATGATGGCGAAGCGAGGTTTCCTCCGAGTGAGCGAAGGGCTGGAGGCCCGTAGCGAACGTCCGGCGCGATGGCATGGGCAACCCCGAGCCCGCGTGGGCAAGGGCCCGGCGATGGCATGGGCAACCCCGAGCCCGCCGGCTACGTCAGCACGGGCACCTTGCGGGAGGCGCTCGTGGGCGACTTCGTGAGCTCGACCGTGAGCACGCCCTTGTCGTAGCGGGCCGTCACCTTCTGGGGGTCGACCGACTCCGGCAGCGGGATCGACCGGCTGAAGCTGCCGTAGCTGCTCTCCCGGTGCGTCCAGCCCTCGCCCTTGGCCTCCCGTTCCGACTTCTTCTCGCCCGCGATCACGAGTCGATCCTCCGACACGCTGACGTCCACGTCCTTCGGGTCGATCCCGGGCAGTTCGGCCCGCACGTGGATCTGCGTGTCGTTCTCCGACATGTCGATCGCCGGCAGCCACTGCCCCGGCTCGGCCGCCTCGAACCACGAGGACGCCAGCGCGGGCCGGCTGAAGAAGCCCTCGAACAGGCGGTTCATCTCGTTGCGAAAATCGGCCAGGGTCGCCAGGCCGGGCTCCATGCCGCTGGACCGCTTCGTGCGAAAAGGAATCAGACTCATCGCATGCCTCCTCTTCTGGGAAGTGGGAACAGGGAAACTCGAACACGCGGACACGTGGACCTCCGTCACGGCGGCGGCGAGGCCGCCGCGGCGGAGGGTCGGCTCGTCAGGCCGTGCGGACCTCGACCTTCCGCGGCCGGACGGCGGCCAGCCGGGGCACGCGGATGCTGAGCACGCCCCGGGCGTAGTCGGCCGTGATCTGCGAGGCGTCGAAGCCCTCGCCGAGCCGGAAGCTGCGCCGGTAGTTGCCGATGCCATATTCCTGCCGCACTGGCCGGCCGGGCAGCTCCCGGGGCGGCACGGCGGCCTGCACCGAGAGCACGCCGTCCTCGAACGTCACGGCGATGCCGTCGGGGCTCGCGCCGGGAATGTCGGCCTCGAACACCACCGCCTCGCCCGTGTCGCGGATGTCGACGTTGGGCTGGTAGGTGAGGGCGGCGGCGGGCTCGGCCGCCCGCGCGGGGGCGGCGGTCTGGGTTTCAGTGGTCATGGTGGGTCTCCTTTCGTGGTGGTCTCGTGGTGACATGCCGACGGGCTCGGTCCGGGGCGTCAGGCCGACCGGACCTCGACCCGCCGGGGCTGGGCCTCGGGAGCCTTCGGGCAGGTGATCGTGAGCACGCCGTTGACGAGCCGGGCCTCGACCCGCGCGGCATCGACGGCGACCGGCAGCGTGATGCGCCGCTCGAACGCCCCGGTGCCCCGCTCACGCCGGTGCCAGGTGACCTTCGCCTCCGGCTGCCCCTCGCCGTCGCCGCCGGGAGCGCCGTCGGGCCGCGAGCCCTTGAGGACCAGTTCCTCGCCGGTCACCGAGATCTCGACGTCGCCCGAGTCGAGGCCGGGCAGTTCGGCCTCGATCGTGACGCATTCGCCGCTCTCGCGGACGTTGACGGCCGGAAACGCCCCGTCGGGCCGCACGCCCCAGCCGTGCAGCGGCGGGGCCGCGGTGAGCGAGGTCCAGAGACGGTCGAACTCGTCGCGCAACTCTTCCAGCGGGAGCGCGAATCCCGCGCGAAACGTCGCCATGTGAATGCCTCCTTCGAGCAGGTGTCTGGCCGGGCGCCACCGTTCCCTGCACCGACTGTGGAGCGTCATTCCCGACGTCACGTGCCGCGTGGCCGGGAATGATTCGCCCGCAGGGTGCCGGAAAACAAGCCGCCGTGCGGCTGCCAAGCGGAAATGCAAACAGCGTGCCAATGGTGCGTGAACGCCCGAACACCGCTTCGGCAGGGCATGGAGCCACGCAATTCGGCCGGATCACGGCCGTCGGCTGGCAGACCTGGGCGATCGCTCCGGTGGTGACGGCTGTCAGCGTGGCAGCCGGAACGCTCGCGGGCTGCCGCGGCGTTGTGGGGCGGTGGACATCTCCTATACTGCCGCCCATCGCAGGGACGCCCGCCGGGTGCGAGCGGGCCGCCGGCACCAACCGGACAGCCCGTCCCGAGCCAGAGCGACAAGAAAACGGAGGTTTCGCATGCGGTTCACCCTTCTCGACCGGGTCTTGGAGATCGAGCCGGGCCGCAGCATCACGGCGATCAAGACGGTGACCCTCTCGGAGGAGTATCTGGCCGACCACTTTCCCCGGTTTCCCGTCCTGCCGGGCGTGCTGATGCTCGAGGCGATGACGCAGGCGGCCGCCTGGACGATCCGCCTGGGCGAGGACTTCGCCCATGCGATCGTCGTGCTGCGGTCGGCCCGCAACGTGAAGTACGGCGACTTCGCCGAGCCCGGCAAGACGCTCACGGTGCACGCGGAGGTGCTCTCGCAGGACGAGACGACCACCAAGATCAAGGCGAGCGGGTCGATCGGCGACCGGACCAGCCTGACCGCCCGCCTCGTACTCGAGCGGTACAACCTGGCCGACCGGCTGCCCCACGGGGCGGCGCTTGACGCCCGGGTGCGGGCCGAGATGCGGCGGCTCTGGTCGCTGCTCCACCCGGCCCCCCGGGGCGACGGGCGGCCGCGGCACGTCGCCTACGCCGCCCCCCTGGCCGGGGCCGAGTTCGCCGCCGCGGCGGCCGTTTCCCGCTGATTCACGCCGCCGGGCAGGGGATTCCGGGCAGGTTCGGGTTCCCAGCGGGCCGGAACCGCATTACAACCTTGGCTGGAGTGTGCTACATCCGTCCCCAGTTTCCGAGGTGAACAGTCGATGCCGTCTCGCGATGAAATCTTCGACAAAGTGAAGGGCGCCCTGGTGGAGGCCCTCGGGGTCGACGAGGACGAGGTCTCCCCGTCGGCGACCATGGTGGGCGACCTGGGGGCCGAATCGATCGACTTCCTCGACATCGTGTTCCGCCTCGAGAAGGCGTTCGGCATCAAGATCCAGCGGGGCGAGCTGTTCCCCGAAGACGTGCTCTCGAGCAGCGAGTTCGTCACCAACGGCAAGGTCAACGCGGCCGGGCTCAAGGAACTCAAGAGCCGGATGCCGTTCATCGACCTGACCAAGTTCGAGGCCAACCCCAGTGTGCAGAACTTCCCCAACACGCTGACGGTCGAGGACATGGTCCGCTACGTCGAGAGCAAGCTCGCGGCGTAGGGCCGTCGGGCGGGATGCCGGGCCGGCCCGGCGGGAGAGGACGGCGGCGCGGCCGCCCGCATTCATGCGCTGGTTCTGGATCGACAGGTTCGACGAGTTCGTGCGGGGCCGGCACGCCACCGCCGTCAAGAACGTCTCGCTGGCCGAGGAGCACCTCCACGACCACTTTCCGGGCGCGGCCCTGATGCCGAACTCGCTGGTCGTGGAGGGCATGGCGCAGACCGCGGGCCTGCTCGTGGCCGAGGCGATCGACTACAACCGCCGCGTGGTGCTCGCGAAGGTGGCGGCCGCGGAGTTTCACTTCGACGCCGTGCCGGGCGACACGATCGTGTTCCGGGCGGAGGTGCTCGACCTCAAGCCGACGGGCTCGCTCACGAAGGTGACGAGCAAGGTCGGCGAGCGGCTGCAGGGGGAGGCGGAACTCTTCTTCGCCCACCTCGAGCCGGGTGAGGGCGTGCCCAAGCTGTTCGAGCCCCACGAGCTGCTCCAGTGGCTCGACCAGATGCACATCTACGACGTCGGCCGCGACGAGGCGGGCAATCCGCTCGTGCGGCCCGACTGGTGAGCGGCGGCCCGGGCGGCGGCGCCGAAGCGAGGAGAAGGACCGATGGCGGCAGACAGGCGCAGGGTCGTGGTCACCGGCATGGGCTGCGTGACGCCGCTGGGCGTGAAGGTCGAGGAGCTCTGGAAGAACCTCGTGGCCGGGAAGTCGGGCGTGGGCCTGACCACCGTGTTCGACGCGTCGCGGTTCCCGACCCGGATCTCGGCGGAGGTGCGTGACTGGGACGTCACCGACGAGGGGGAGCAGGCGGCCGACTGGCAGTACTGCGGGCGGCACACCAAGTTCGCCGCGGGCGCGGCCCTGCAGGCGATGCGGGATGCGGGCCTGCCCCGGGGCCTGGAGTCCAATCCGGCGCGGCTCGGGATCTACCTCGGCAGCGGCGAGGGGCAGCAGGCCTTCGACGCCTTCACGAGCATGATGATGGCTGCCATCGACGGCGACACGCTCGACGTCGCCAGGTTCACGAAGCTCGGCCTCGAGACGCTCCACCCGCTGACCGAGGTGGAGCAGGAGCCGAACATGCCGGCCGGGCACCTCGCGGCGCTGTTCGACGCCCAGGGGCCCAACCTGAACTGCCTGACCGCCTGCGCCGCCTCCAGCCAGGCGATCGGCGAGGCGGTGGAGATCATCCGCCGCGGCGAGGCCGACTTGATGCTCTCCGGCGGCTGCCACAGCATGATCCACCCCTTCGGCGTGACGGGCTTCAACCTGCTCACCGCGCTTTCCACCCGCAACGACGAGCCCCAGCGGGCCAGCCGCCCCTTCGACAACCAGCGGGACGGCTTCGTGCTCGGTGAGGGGGCCGCGATGGTGGTGCTCGAGGAGCTCGAGCACGCCAAGCGACGCGGGGCCCAGATCCACGGCGAGGTGGTGGGCTACGGCTCGACCGCCGACGCCTACCGGATCACCGACACGCATCCCGAGGGGCGCGGCGCCTCGGCCTGCATCCGCATGGCCCTGGCCGACGCCGGGCTGGGCCTCGATGGCATCGACTACATCAACGCCCACGGCACGAGCACCGACGTCAACGACAAGGTCGAGACGCTGGCGATCAAGACGGTGTTCGGCGAGCGGGCCTAC